>NZ_JANDBC010000001.1:1660000-1960000 GCF_024320785.1 Gracilimonas sediminicola | reverse complement strand
AAAGCTTTCGGTTGCAGCCAGCGTGCCAAAATCCTGAACCACGACCCTTCCCAAAGAGACCAGCAACGCTGCCGATCCCGCTATAATCATGTTCGTTCTTAAACCTGCCGGCTTTTGCTTCCATTCTCGCTCCAGCCCTAAAACACCGCCCAAGACCAAAGCGATGCTTACATCCATCAATATGTACGATTGAGCTAATAAATCCATAATTCTAATCACTTAAGGTTGCTGATTCTGTTCCTTACTGATATAAAAGAAACAAGCCCCGCTTTGTTCCCCGGCAACCTGCGCATCTATACAGGCGATAGAAAATAACAAATTAGTTTAATGTTAAACTATTGAATGATTCGTTGTATCTTGTGGTTGGTTTAATGAACGCCAAATAAACGAGAAGCAATGAAACATCAGAAAGGAATACATCACATTACAGCATTGGCCGGAGATGCTCAGCGCAATGCCGAATTTTATACGCAGGTTTTGGGGATGCGGCTGGTAAAGAAATCGGTGAATCAGGATGACCCCGGTACCTATCATTTGTTTTATGGAAATCAGTCTGCCAATCCGGGTTCAAGTTTAACCTTCTTCCCATGGCCGAATGCCGTTCAGGGCAAAGCCGGAACCGGTGAAGTTGTGAATGTGGCACTACAGGTTCCTGAAGGAACACAAGATTACTGGGAATCTCGCCTCACTGATCACGGTGTTGATTATACAATGGAAGATATTTTCGGAAGAACCGCACTTCGTTTCAGCGATCCCGACGGCATGGAACTGGATCTGGTGTTTGAAGGACAGGCAAAAGAAAAAGTGGAGAATGTGGATTATATCGTTCACTTCGACAAAACCATTCAGGGATTCTGGGGAGCGCGCATGTACCTGACTGAGCGTGAGCACACCGAAAAGCTCCTTAATGAGTTATTCGAGTTCGAGCAAGTGGCGAATGAAGGCAACCTATATTTATATCAAACCGATGCTGAAATTGGGCATTCGGTGATTATCGAAGTCGCTGATGCTCCTATTCACGGACAAAATGGACGGGGTATCGTCCACCATATCGCTTTCCGGACTGAGAATAAGGAAGAACTGGATCAACTTCGCGAACAAGTAGATAAGCGCGGGCTTCACCCAACTCAAATTATCGACCGTCACTGGTTTAATTCTGTGTACTACAGAGTTCCGGCCGGCGTGCTTTTTGAGATGGCTTCTGATGATCCCGGTTACACCGTAGACGAAGAATTTGAACACCTGGGAGAACACCTGATTCTTCCCCCGTGGTTAGAAAACAAACGGGACCGGATTGAAGAAATCCTGCCCGGGATTAGGGTACCCTCAAAGGCAACATCCTAACACATTTCTAACTTAGAGACACAAGATTTTGTGTCTCTAAGTTAGAAAATGATTACCAAGTCCAATCCAATTACAATTGCATTCATGAGTTTATTCCGCGTAACAGAAGACACAAATTTCGAAGGTCCTCATCAAAACACACTCGTAGCTGAAACCGGAGTTCCTTCTTCAGAGGCCGATTACGCCATGATTATGATTCACGGCCGTGGAGCCAGCGCTCCCAGCATACTCGACCTGAGTTCCGCATTCGAAACCGATAAAAAAATCACCTATCGGGCACCTCAGGCAAACGGGCATACCTGGTATCCTTATTCCTTTATGGCCCCAACCGACAGGAACGAGCCCGGCCTGTCTTCCGGCCTTCAGAAAATTCATGACATCATTGAGGAACTCGAGTCGGATGGCATCTCAAAAGACCGAATCTTTCTTCTGGGATTTTCTCAGGGTGCATGCCTTGCTTCTGAGTTTATAGCGCGTCACCCTGCAAAGTATGCCGGCTTGATTGCATTGAGTGGAGGTGTGATCGGCGAATCTGTCGATTTCGACCAATATACAGGCGACCTTCAAAAAACCCCGGCTTTTTTAGGCTGCAGTGATGTTGATCCACATATCCCCAAAGAACGCGTTAATGAGACCGAAGAACTTCTAAAGCAGTTGGGCGCAGATGTCACCAAAAAACTATACCCGGGCATGGGACACCTTGTGAATGAAGATGAGATCAAGCATATTAATGCCTTATTAAATTCAAAATGAAAGATGAAAAATTAAAAATTGGTTGGACACCTATTTTTAATTTTTCATTTTGAATCTTTAATTCACAAACATGGAAATTCTTTGGCTGGCAGCAGCCTATGTTCTGGGGATGGCTGTATCGCGACTTAAGTTGCCGCCACTGGTCGGTTTTCTCGGTGCCGGTATTATTCTCTCTCTTTTCGGATTTGAAACCACCGACACCCTTCACGAGATCGGGCATCTCGGGGTTTTATTTCTACTGTTTACGGTAGGTCTTCACCTGCGGCTTAAAAGTATTCTACGACCGGAAGTGTTGGGCGCGGGTGGCATCCATCTTGCCTTAACCGCAGGTGTATTCGGACTGATTGCCTCCCTGTTCGGATACGAGCTTGTTGAGGCTGTCATAATTGGTATCCTTTTGGGCTTTTCGAGTACGGTGCTGGCCGCCAAATCCCTGGAAGACCGAGGCGAACTCGGCGCTTTCCACGCCCGTGTCTCTATCGGTATTTTGATTTTGCAGGATATTGTAGCTATCGCTTTGCTGGCTTTAACTGGTGGCGGCGTGCCTTCCATATGGGGCTTGGCTCTGCTTGCTCTGCCCCTTTTCCGCCCGCTGTTAATTAAAGCCCTAATTGCGAGCGGACATGATGAACTTCAGCTTTTATTCGCCTTAATTTTAGCCATCGGCGGCGGTGCTCTTTTTGAAGTATTGGGACTTTCATCCGAACTGGGAGCTTTAGTGGCAGGAGCCCTGCTTTCCGGCCATAAACTTGCTGATGAACTCACCCACAAACTTTGGGGACTCAAAGAGGCCTTTCTGGTTGGATTCTTTCTGGAAGTGGGCCTTGCAGGATTACCGGGTTATAACGAACTGATATTCTGCGTGGTGATTTTAGCCTTACTCCCCATCAAATCCATCCTCTACTTCTTTTTGCTGGTGGGATTCAAACTGCGATCCAGAAACTCCTTTCTGGTCACCACCACGCTCACTTCTTACAGCGAGTTCACCCTCATAGCCGGAATTGTAGCCGTTTCTGGTGGCTTCATCCCGGAAACCGTTGTTACCAGCTTTGCCTTGCTTGTGGCGGTTTCTTATGCCATCAACGCTCCGCTTTCTGCAAATGTGAATGCGCTTTGGAGTCGGTTTGAGCTTTCCCTGCTGAAGTACGAACGGGATGTCAAGCATCCGGGGCAGCAGGTTGTCTCACTTGGTAGTGCGAATTACCTGGTGGTTGGAATGGGGCAGGCCGGTTCATCCGCTTATGAGTACATGAAATATTACGGCCACAAAGTAATTGGTATGGATGCGGATCCGGCCAAGCTGGAAGAAAATATTCAAAGCAAAAGACGGGTAGTGTATGGTGATGCCCGCGATCCCGAATTATGGGAGAACATCAATCTTGAAAATATTAAAGCCATCATGCTGGCTATCCCAAACCCGGGCACTAAAGTGGAAGCCACAAAATTGCTCCGCCAATATGGCTATAAGGGAGATGTTGTAGCCCTGACCATGCGAAGTGACGAACATAAAGCCCTTAGAGAAGCCGGGGCTACAGCTGTTTGTCTGCCGATGTCTCAGGCCGGAAAAAAATTAGCTGAGCTCAGCCTCGAAGAAGGCCCATCCGAAAGCACTTCGCTTAACCTGACTTTTGACCGATGAGCGATTTATATGCTGAAATATCAGAGGATGACTATATGCTGGGTAACCCGGATGCAAAACTCACACTGCTCGAATACGGTGACTATGAGTGCCCATACAGCCGGCTGGGATATCGTTTTTCGCAGATGTTGCTGAAGAAGTACAAGCAGGAGCTGAGGTTTGTATTCCGAAATTTCCCGCTTCGCAAAAAACACCCGAATGCTCAGTTAGCAGCTGAGGCGGCTTTGTGCGCCGGTGCTCAGGATCGGTTCTGGGAGATGCACAACCTGCTTTTTAAACACAACCGAACGCTGAGTGAAACCAGAATTCTTGAATTTGCGGAAGATATCGGGCTCGATCTATATCGCTTTAAGGTAAACCTGGCGACCAATGAATTTGCCGGTCGGGTTACCGCTGATTTCCGGGGAGGTGTTAAAAGTGGCGTTGACGACACTCCTACTTTTTTTGTGAACGGGGAGCGATATTCCGGTGAATTGGATTATAATCAATTGAAGGCTTTTGTTGATACTTTCCTGAACTAAATAAACGCTTATGGCTTGCTCCCACAAAAATACGATCAAAGTTACAAATACCTCGGAAGATGTGTGCCCGGATTGTGTAGAGCAGGGCAGTTCGTGGGTTCACCTGCGCATGTGCATGATTTGTGGCTATGTGGGCTGCTGCGATTCATCCCCAAACAAACACGCCCGAGCTCATTTCGAGGAATCTCATCATCCCATCATCCGCTCTGTCGAACCCGGTGAAGAATGGCGCTGGTGTTATATCGATGAACTATACATGAGGCCCTGATGGACGACTATATCGTAAAAGGTATTCAATCGTTTCCTCAGTTTTCCGAGGTTCCGGAAGACGAGATTCGGGAGTATGTTCGGTTGTCGGAAGTGTGCACTTACCAACCGGATGAGGTGATTGTAAAGCCCGGTGACGAAATCAACAAGATGTACCTGCTGCTTGAAGGAAACATTCGGCTGCAGCTTAAGCGTGGAGACCAATTTACCGTTATCGATACTTTTGAAGCCGGCGACCTCACCGGAAAGCTTCCCTTTTCAAGACTTCAATCGTCTCTGGCTTATGTAACTGTAATAGAGGAATCGACTGTTTTAATCACCCACGAAGATAAATTCCCTGAAATCGCTTCTCATTATCAGCTAATCGAATCTTTTGTACATGCCCTCTCCGATCGTATTCGTCATTTCACTACCCAGCAGCAACAAAACGAGAAATTACTGGCCCTGGGTAAACTATCTGCCGGTTTAGCCCATGAGCTGAATAATCCCGCTTCGGCTATGGTCAGAAGCGCTACTTCCCTGAAAGCAAACCTTCACGCCAAACCCGAAAAGTTTAAAGGCATGATGGAGCTCAAACTTTCAGAAGAGCAAGTGGATGCCATAAACAAGGTGATTTTCAATAAGCTGAATGCTGAGATTCCCTCCCTTTCTTTGATGGAACGAACATCGCTTGAAGATGACCTGGCTGATTGGATGGAAGACCACGGCATTGAAGAAACCTATGAACTGGCAGAAACATTTGCTGAACACGGGTTCAATGTAGAGTCTCTTGAACAAATCAAAGACATCGGTGATGAAGCCATGCTCACTCCGGTTTTTAAATGGATTGAAGATGTGTTTGTTACCGAAAAGATGATTGCTGAGGTTGAGGATGCATCACGTCGCATTTCTGACCTTGTTTCTTCGGTGAAAACCTATTCGCATATGGATCAGGCAAATGAGAAGCAGCCGGTTGAACTGGAAAAGTTACTGAAAAGCACGCTCAGCATTTTAAATCATCAAATAAAAGAAAAACAGGTGTCGGTAGAATTAAACATACCCGATGATTTACCGGAGTTTTGTGGGTTTGTGAGTGAATTGAATCAGGTATGGATGAACCTGCTCGACAACGCCGTTGATGCGATAGAGAAAGAAGGGCGTATCGAGATTTCTGCTGAGGCCAAAAACGGAGACCTTAGAATTTATTTTAAAGACAATGGGGCCGGCATCCCGGAGGACATTCATACCAAAATTTTCGATCCTTTTTTTACAACCAAAGGTATAGGAGAAGGAACCGGCCTCGGTCTCGATTTTGTCCGTAAAATTGTAAATAAGCACAACGGCACCATCACCGTACAATCCAAACCCGGCGAAACCATCTTCGAACTCTGTTTTCCACTTAAATAATTCAAAATTAAAGATGAAAAATTTAAAATTATCCTCAGCATTTAATTATAGCCTCGTCCTTAATTTTAAATTTTAAATTTTTAATTCCTTCAGGAATGAGTAAACCAATAATTTTTGTAATTGATGATGATGCCCAGGTCCTTCGTGCGGTGACCAGAGATTTGCGCAACAAATACCGCAGTGAGTATCGGATTATGAGTACTGATTCTTGCAGAGAAGCACTGGAGACGTTGCCTGAGCTGAAGAAAAAGGGTGAAACAGTGGCACTCTTTCTCAGCGATCAGCGCATGCCGGAGATGATGGGAGTCGAGTTTCTGGAAAAGGCCAGGCAAACCTACCCCGATGCCAAGCGCGTGTTACTGACTGCTTATTCCGATATGGAAGCCGCTATCAAAGCCATCAACGATGTGCAGCTGGATTATTATTTATTGAAACCCTGGGATCCTCCCGAAGAAAAACTTTACCCCGTTCTGGATGACCAACTGGATGAATGGCTGGCTGATTTCAAACCGGAATTTCATGGAATACGACTGGTGGGCTATCAGTACTCGCCAAAGTCTCATGCTGTCAAAGACTACCTTTCCGGAAATCTGATTCCCTACCGCTGGCTCGATATCGAAACCAATGATAAAGCCCGGGAACTTCTGGATGATTACGAAATCAATACCAACGACCTCCCTGCTATCTTTTTTGAAGATGGAAGTCATTTTACCGAACCCTCCCCTAAAACCATTGCTGAGAAGCTGGGAAGAAATCCCACCGCAAATGAAACCATTTATGACGTAGCTATCATTGGTGCCGGTCCTGCCGGACTTGCCGCCGCCGTTTACGGAGGTTCGGAAGGACTGAAAACGCTGCTTATCGAAAAGCGGGCGCCGGGCGGGCAGGCGGGAACAAGCTCGCGGATCGAAAATTATCTCGGATTCCCAAAAGGACTGAGTGGATCTGATTTAGCCCGTCGTGCCATCACCCAGGCGAAACGTTTCGGCGTTGAGTTTTTATCTCCGCAGGAAGTGGTTGACATCTCACTCACCGATCAATACAAAACCGTAAAAATGGCGGACGGTTCTGAGATTAATGCCAAGGCGGTGGTGGTTACCACCGGGGTTAATTACCGAAAGCTGGAAAGTAAAGGGATTTCCGATTTTACGGGCGCCGGGATTTATTATGGGGCAGCCATGACGGAAGCCCATGCTTTCAAGGATAAGCAGGTTTATATCGTAGGCGGTGGGAACTCAGCAGGGCAAGCTGCTATGTATTTATCCACTTTTGCAAAAGACGTGAAGATTTTGATTCGCGGAGAATCGTTGGTTTCAAGCATGTCTTCGTACCTTATACATCAGCTTAATGATACGGAAAACATCGAAGTGATAGCCCACACCGAAGTGGAAGAAGCCTGTGGTGATGGAAAGCTTGAGAAGTTGGTGTTGTTCAATAATCAGAAAGACGACCACAGAGATGTAGAGGCAGATGGACTCTTCATTTTTATCGGTGCCCGGCCCTATACCGACTGGATCAAAGCGGATGTTATTAAAAGTAAACGCGGATTTATTGAAACCGGGAGAGATCTGCAGCGATACGATAATTTTAGAAAAACATGGAAGCTGGACCGGCAGCCATTTCTGTTAGAAACTTGCTCACCCGGCATTTTTGCGGCCGGTGATGTGCGTGCCGGAGCCATGAATCGTGTGGCCTCTGCTGTGGGGGAAGGTTCCATGGCCATCAAATATGTTCATGAATACCTGGCGGATTCAAATACCTGATGGTTCCTTAACAAAAGATTTACCCCACTCCCGCTTAGAAATCTTATATTATGGCCGATGTGTAATTCCCGGTAATAAGGACAGGGAAGCTTCCACCGGCACAACCGTAAATCGCGCCGTCACCACTTCTTTTTAAAAACGATCATCTAATCCAACCGGAAGGCATGGCATACCCAAATTCCATCACCCAAAAAGCAGCGGCTTTAATCTTTGTGTTTTCACTGCTTTTCTCCACCTCCGCATTTTCTCAAAGTTGTCCGACACAAGGCACTCAGATTTTTCCTGAACTCTCCGGTCAGGAACTGCTGGATGCATTGGTACAGGAATACGGAACCACGGATAACATCAATTATGATAACGCCCGGGATATCCTCTATTCTGAAATTGATAATAAGAATGATTCTTTGACCACGATTTATACCGGCTATAGAATCTATCTCGATCCCAATAACGATCCAAGTACGGATGCTTTTGAAAAAGACGTAAACGCAGAACACAGCTGGCCGCAAAGTAAGGGAGCTTCAACTGAGCCTGCTCGTTCCGATATGCATCATCTTTTTCCGGCCTATTCCCGCGCCAACAGCGCCCGCGGAAATCACCCTTTTTATGAAATTCCGGATCAGGAAACCGATACCTGGTGGCGTCTTGATCAGGATCTTTCCAATCCTGATGGCAATGTAGTTGATGAATACAGCGAGTATAGGGATTCACACCCTAACACTTCCTATTCGGCCAGCTGGGAACCCCGCGAAAGCGTAAAAGGTGATATTGCCCGTGCCGTTTTCTACTTCTATACCATGTACAAAACCCAGGCCGACAATGCCGACCCTATTTTCTTTGAAATTCAGAAAGATTTTCTCCGCAACTGGAATTCTGTGGACGCGGTTTCAACCACGGAATACGAGCGGACGTGTGCCATCGCGGATATACAAGGGAATGAAGTGAATCCATTTGTGATTGACCCATCCTTGGTAGAGCGCGCTTATTTTGAAGGTGAAATCAGTCAGACTAACGTGGAGTTTTCAGCTTCTGTTTTGAACTTCAGTGAAGGAGACGGAGCCATAGAAATCGAGCTTTCCATCACTAACCCAAATGCAGATACAGCCACTACGGTGGATGTGGTTTACTCGGGTGGAACCGCTACATCCGGCGATGACTTCCAGGCCTTTAGCAGCCAAAGCGTAACCTTCCCGGCCGGATCCTTAGACCGACAATCGGTGACCCTCACCTTAATTGATGATGACCTGGAAGAAGGAGACGAAACCATTTCATTGGGATTAGAAAACGTTTCCGGGCCACAACAAGCGGTGATTGGGTCTGCGAACTCCACTGAGATTACCATTCGGGATAATGATGGAGAAACACCCTCAGCTGCTTGGATAAATGAAATGCATTATGATAATGACGGCGGTGATCAGGGGGAATTTGTAGAAATTGCGGTAAATTCGGAATTCGCTGACCTCACTGATGTTACGCTAAGCCTGTACAATGGGAACGGCGGCTCCGTTTATGCCACCTACTCCGGCAACGACTTTACCGCCGGTGATACTGAAAACGGTATTTCCATTTTCTATGTGGATCTTCCGGTAAACGGATTACAAAACGGCAGCCCGGATGGCATGAGCCTGGATATTGGCGGCGAACTCATTCAGTTTCTTTCTTATGAAGGAACTTTTACTGCGGTTGACGGCCCTGCCCAGGATGTGGAAAGTACGGACATTGGGGTGGAACAGCCCGGCAACAGCTCTGTGGGCAGTTCACTTTCTCTTGAAGGAACCGGTTCAGCATACAAGGACTTTAGCTGGGCATTCACCGAATCTAACACTAAAGGCTCAGTGAACACCAATCAGACCTTTGAAACTCCTACATCCAACGAAGACGAAAATCCTGCGATTGCCGACGATTTCAAACTTCACCAAAACTACCCAAATCCGTTTAACCCAACCACCAACATTAGTTATGAGTTAAAAAATGCGGTTGATGTTACCCTGTCCGTTTATAATGTACTTGGACAAAAAGTTGTGACTTTGGTAGATGGCATGAAAAGTGCCGGTTCACATATGGCCACGTTTGATGCTTCCGGTTTATCCAGCGGAGTGTATTTCTATCAGCTGAGAGCCGGTGAAGTTACCTTCACACAGAAGATGTTGCTATCTAAATAACATAGCCATTAGCGAAAGGGCGTATCAAAAAAGGTACAGCCCAAAACGGCAGCAGCAACCTTTCAGCGTCCGCAGGTCCTGAAAGCGTTGCGGGAATGTGGTTGGGTAGATATCGTAATCCTGTTTGGGCGGCGAACGCTCCAAGGTCCTTCAGACGCTTGGAGGTTCTTTGTGCTTTTCATTCTTTCCCAAAAGAGCAGCTATACAATTCATGAAAGCAAAAGATGTTGTTATCTAAATAATCTCTTTATATTTCAGGAAACGGCAACTCAGGTGATCGCGATGAAGCACTTAACCATAATCCTGTTCTTTTTGATTCCGGGTCAAATCGTCGCCCAGTCTTTTTCTCCGGAGATAAATTTAAAAACAGGCATACAAAGAATTAGTGGCCATTCTTTTAATCCTGACTATGAACAAGATCACACGGTGATGTATGAGATTGAGGCCTTCCACCCTTTTCTCAATTTCGAAAAATCAGAGCTTAGTGTTGGACTTACAGGTTCATTACGAAGAGAAGCCGAACGACTCGACACCTATGCCTGTCTGGATTGCCCCCAATATAATTTTAAAGGACATGCTATTGGATCAGCGATAAAGCTGCAAACGGTTGACACTCCCGTGGTTTTAGGTGTGTATTCAGGGCTGAATCTCAATCAAACAGTAATTGAACAAACCCGCTCAGGAATGTTACCAGCTAACATACAGGCGGAGCCTTTGATTACAATCAAAGAAACCTACTTAAATCTTGCTACGGGTTTTAGAGCAGACATTCCGATTTATAAAAACTTCTTTTTCAGCGGCGACTTTCGACTTTATTTTCCACTCGATGATTCTGATTTCAATCAGAGGCGAACGGCACTTTCAGCCGGACTTAGCCTGAGATTTTAGAAATCAATCCCAATCTTGTCTTTGATTTTGTCCTTCAGCGAATCTTCTAATTCTTTCTTGCGCTCTTCCAGCTCTTTCTTTTTCTCTTCCACAACTTGCAACTGCTCATCTACTTTGGCCTGAAGTTCTTCGTAGCGTTTGCGCAGCTCGGCCTCTTTTTCGGCTTTAAGCTTTTCCAGCTGCTGCTTTTTACCGGCAACCTGCTTCTGCACTTCCGCCCTGATTTTACGCTTCGCGTTTTCCACTTCCTGGCTTACCGTTTTCTTCAGTGCATTCATGAATAAATCATCCACATTGGATCGCACCCGTACCCGCAACGGACCGTCCACATTATCTACCAGTGCCGTAACATCAACCTGATTGGTACTTCCAATGGCATTACGGATCAGGGTTTCCACCCGGTTCTTGGGTTTTCCAGCAGCAGCAAAATCAAAGCTGATATTTTTGGCGATATAATCGATGCGGCTGTCAATCCGCTTGTCAATGATGCTCATCTCAACATTCAGTTCACCCGTTCCGGTTTTCAGTTCATACGGCAACAAATCAGAGCCGGACAACCTTGCTTTGGATAGGGTAAAGCCGGAATAATTCACCCTAAAGCTTTCGCGCGGTTCTTCTTCCAGATAATTAAACTCGCCGTTTACCGTCAATGCAACCTCATTCTCATCCTGCCCCTGCACATTAAACTTCACCGGCTGACCGGTCTTTTTCTGGCTGCTGCTGATATCGGTTACCGTGCCTGAAATTGAGATATCCGATTTTGTTTTACCGGACAGTTCAATGTTTTTAAACCAGAATCCCGGATAATCATATTTATCCGAAAACTCGTAATCCAGCCCCTCATATCTTGGGATTTCCTGCACCGAATCCTCTTCCCCAACCAACCGGCTTCCATACTCCCGGGCAATAGCTACGTATTCAAGATAAGCGGCATAGTCACCTAACAAATTTTGACCAAATAAGGCTTTCCCAATATTCTGAACGTCCAGATCCGGTAATTTAGCTACACTGAGAGCCCGCTGGTAATCATCCCTGATCCAATTATCTACCTGGTCAATATCATTTCGGGTAGTTCCATAATCCTGTTCAAAGTCTTTCTTCAGTTTTTCGGCACGGGTTTTCAGTGAATCTACCTGTTTTCGAAGCTTTTGTACATTTTCAATGGCCTCTACCACCTGCTTGGGCTTTTTAATTTCTTTTGGGTTGATGGATTCAACCGTACTCCGAACTTTGGCAACCTCTTCATTCACCTTTGTATTCTTAAAGGTACTGTCCCATTTGGCATACTTCTGCTGAATTCCCTGCCTTAGCGAATCAATTTTATCAACGGATTGAATATTCACCTTTGCCATCAGGCTGTCCACATTCAGGTCGTCCCGAACATCCGTAAATTTAACTTCGGCATTCTTTTTTGCCTCGCTGGTCACCTGACTAACCACACTGTACACAAATCCCGGCTCTTCATTCTTAACTTCCTCCGGTATTTCAAACGAACCATCCGTTTCGCGTTCCGTGTCCATCTGAAAGCCTGTCAGCCTCACGTCATCTACAATTACTTTGTTGCGGAGAATAAGAGGCCAGAACTCCATGCTAAACTCTGTTTCCCCGGTTTCGAAGGTGTTTTGCATGGTGTTGTTGGAGTTGGCCACCTGCAAACGGCTCCATTTTATGTGGAGATCCCACAAGCTGAAATCAAAACCATCCAGCTCTACTTTGGCTTCATTCAATATGCTACCCTGGTATTCAATTTGCCCTTCCACCCACTCATCGGTAATGAAATAAGTTGCGGCAAATCCAATGCCCGCCAGTACTAAAACCGTAATTATTCCGCCTATTCTCATCGCCTTATCCTCTCACCCTGTTTACTGTTTGATAAATGCTGTAGAACTTAGTGCCCTTAAAAGCCTGCACAATCTTCCATTTTTGGATTTTGGCGTGAATGTGCTCCCGGTACTGCAAAACCCCATACCGGGCCAACGGGAAAACAGGAAAGCATAGTAAAATAGCGGTCACAAAACTCCCGATAACTACGGTGTTATAGAATTCGGTAAGAGCAATCCATTCGTTGTTGTACATTGCTGTCCAGGTTTCCTGCATACTTTCCAGCTCCAGCAACCAAACTCCAAAGCTGTGAAATAGCGGATCTGCGAGATAAGCTATTCCGCTGAAAATGGTAAATGAGAGAATAGCCATCCCGATATTGACTTTAAGTACCAGAATCAGCACAACAATTAACAGATTATGCAACGACGACAGGGGGGTAAGCCCGATTATCATTCCAAGGATGATACCACCTGCTATCTGCCCCGGCGAGGTTTCGGAAGCCAGTGCCTTTAGCAGCTTGGCGATGTAACGCATTAACAAGAACATATTTGCTCCTTACCTTAATTTATTCAAGATCAAAAGTAACTGAAATAACATTTAAAATCTTATTAAGCCCTTAAACAGAATATTATATTTGGGCCTGAAGTTATATACATAGTATTTGTACCAGTGTACATTGAATATGTTTTCTGAGTAATTATCGTTTATATTTCTGAACATTCTAAGAGATTAATCAACCGCCTTATGTTTAACCGTTCCTCTTTACCTGTCGCCATCACCGTTTTGGCCCTGTTTTTTTCAAGCTGTGACCTTTCCGAAACAAAAGAAAAAAGTGATGCCCCCTTTCCTTGCAAAGATGGCACCGCCATGGATTATGCTTGTGACAATGTGGATTTATTTGCCCATGTTTCCATATTTGAGCTTACCGGACAGTCATCCGGGGTGTATTTAAATGATATTTGGGGCTGGACCGATCCACAAACCGATAAAGAATATGCATTGGTTGGCCTGACGAACGGCATGTCTTTTGTGGATATTTCTGATCCGGAGAACCCGGTAGTGGTTGGCCGGATGCCGGAATCGAACCTTAATGCAAAGTATAAAGCGCTTCCGCTCGATCAATATCCGGCCTGTAATCTCGGGCTTGGAACCACAGCACGATCCAAATCAATCACTCAGGGCTCTTCCTGGCGCGATGTGAAAGTGTATGACAATCATGCATTCGTGGTTAGTGATGCTCAGCCCCATGGAATGCAGGTGCTGGACCTCACCAAACTTCGCGACTACGACGGCTCACCCATATTGCTCGAGCATGATGCTTTATACGACCAGTTCGGGCCATCCCACAACATTGTTATAAACGAGCAAACCGGTTTTGCTTATGCCGCCGGCGTAACGCAATCCATGATGTGCGGAAGCCGGGACAGCACCGGTTTACACATGATTGATATTCGTGATCCCAAAAACCCGACGTATTCCGGTTGCTATATCGATACCGAACCGGGCTTTTATCGTGTGGCGCCAGGTTATATTCACGATGCCCAGTGCGTAATTTACAACGGACCTGATTCTGAGCACCAGGGTAAAGAAATATGCTTTAACTCTGCCGAAGGTAATGTGGTTATCGCTGATGTTTCAGACAAAGAGAACCCAACCACCATCGGTTTTGAGCGCCAGGCTGATATGCAGTACTCGCACCAGGGTTGGTTGACTGAAGATCAGTCTTACTTTTTAATGAATGATGAACTTGATGAGCGAAACCTCGGTCGTGGCACAAAGACTTATGTTTGGGACGTGCGTGATCTGGAGAACCCGGAATTTGTAGGATATTACGAGCACAACACCTTTTCCATTGATCACAATCTGTATGTGAAAGGAAATTATGCCTATGAAACTAATTATAACTCCGGGCTACAGATTCTTGACCTGTCTGATGTAGAAAACGCCAACCTTGAGCGAATCGCCTATTTCGACACTCAGCCAGCAACTGATGCCTCCTCTTTTAAGGGAACCTGGAGTAACTACCCCTATTTTGAAAGCGGAATGGTTATTTTAAGTGATATCGAAACCGGCTTATTTATCGTTCGCCCGAATTTGGATTAACCTTCAGCCAAATTCCTGGAATTTAAAGCCCGAATTCACCTTCGGGCTTTTCTGTATCTGTAAGGGGCGGTTTCGGTTCCATTCATTCTGGCGTCCGGATTACAGCAATGTTAACTGCATGTTACCGAAGTGTCGGTTCTTTTGAGATAAGGGGATATTTGCGTACATTTAGCACGCTTTTAACATGGCCAGAAAGGCCATTCTAATCACAATTACAGCGAAAATCTCAGCGCATATTTATGGATTTATTTGATAAGCTTGAGGGCCGTCCAAGTCCACTTGGCCCATTCACTTCTGAAGGTTACGGGTACTACACTTTTCCTAAACTGGAAGGACCTTTAGGACCGGAAATGAAATTCAACGGCAAGGATATGGTCGTTTGGAGTATAAACGACTACCTCGGTATTGGAAGCAACGAGGAAATTAAAAAAGTGGACACAGAAGCCACTGAAAAATACAGCCTGAGCGCGCCAATGGGTGCCCGGCTGATGACCGGCAACACTACCGAGCATGAAAAACTGGAAGAAGAACTGGCAGCTTTTGTACACAAAGAATCTGCTCAGCTACTCAACTACGGTTATCAGGGCATTATGAGTACCATCCACTCCCTGGTAGATCGCAATGACTTCCTTATTTACGATGAGCTGAGCCACGCTTGTATTGTAGATGGTAAGCAGCTTTCCATGGCCGACAAGTCTGTGTTTAAGCACAACGACATTGAAAGCTTCAAAAAACAACTATACCGTGCCGACAAAAAGCGCAAAGACAATTCTTCCATCCTTGTTGTAACGGAAGGTGTTTTTGGCATGACCGGAGACCTCGGTATTCTTAAAGAAATTATTGAGCTCAAAAAAGAAGTACCTTTCCGCTTGCTGGTAGATGATGCTCACGGTATTGGAACAATGGGTGAAGACGGTTCCGGTACAGGAACGCACCTTGGCATTCAGGATGGAATCGATGTTTACTTCGGTACTTTCGCAAAATCATTTGCCCTGATCGGAGCTTTTATTGCTTCTGAGCCTCGTGTTATCGAATTCCTCAAAGCCAATTCACGCAGTCAGGTATTTGCAAAATCACTCCCACTACCAATGGCTGTTACCGCACGTAAACGCCTGCAGATGATTAAAGATCATCCTGAGTGGAGAGAACAACTGTGGAGTAATACACTCAAACTTCGCGAAGGACTTCGTGATCTGGGATATACGGTTCTTCCATCCGAAAGCCCCGTAACTCCGGTTCTGACCAAAGGAAGCACGGACCTTTGCCAGGATATTATGCGCAAGCTTCGTGAAGAACACGGCGTATTTGTAAGTGGTGTTGCCTATCCGGTAGTTCCAAAAGGAACGGTCCTGATTCGCCTCATCCCTACCGCAGCTCATAACGATGCACACATCGAGAAAACTCTTAAAGCCTTTGGCGCCATCAAAGAGTTTGTATTCGAAGCTGCTGAAAAGCTTAGTGCTTAATTAAAGCCCTGCTTTTTTAATTTTATTGCAAAGCCTGCTTGAATGAACAAGCAGGCTTTTTTTGTTTTATACTATCCCATCTTTGGTCATCAAATAGCGCAAGCGTCCGCTTGTGCTTTATTTGAACAGGAAAACCAATTTAGAATTACCTTTAGTCCAAACAGACGCTTAAACCAGATCCAAAACCAAAACGCTTGAGCAGAATCAGCCTCATAAATACTTATATGCATTAATATGCAAAGGTATATTATGCCTGAACTCGCACCTGCTCGTGAGAAAAGCTTCGGATGTCATAATCTTTATTGAGCGCGATGAGTGACCCCGATTCATTCACTCCGAGAAACTTAAACTCGCCATCCAGCTGTTCGTCATTTACTTCCAACCGGGTCCATTCCCCAAAACCAATCAGTGCCCGGTTTATCTGTTTCACCAGGTCGGCATCAAATTGATTCCATAACCGGTAGCGGTATTCAATTTTTTGAAGGATATCGGCCAACACCTTTTCTCTTGAAAACTCTTTGCTGCATTCCTTCCTTAAAGAGGTAGCTTTTTCAGCCAGCTCTCCCTGAAACTCAACTTGGTTTATATTTAAGCCAAGGCCAACTACCACACGTTCCAGCTTATTTCCGGAGAACTGAGTTTCGGTAAGAATACCACAGAGCTTTTTGTTATTGCACAGGATGTCGTTAGGCCATTTCAGTTTGGTATCAACTTCTGCGCAGGCATTCACAATTTCTGAAACAGCCAGAGCGCATGCTAAAGTAAGCAAGGTAAACCGTTCGGCTTTTTGAGGCTCAAAAACCAGGCTGAACGTCAGGTTTTTTCCCGGCTCTGCCTTCCATATGCGATCATATTGCCCCCGCCCCCCGGTTTGATCATCGGTTAAAACCAGCGCTCCATGTTGAGAATTCTCGCCATTAAGTTGCTTCGCATAGGAGTTAGTAGATGGCAATTCCTCAAAAAAATAAAAGCTACGTCCCAGCCAGGACGTAGCTAAATGATTCTCAAAAAGTTCTGAATCGAACAAAATTCAATCTCGCATTAGTTAGTGATAAACCCACCGAATCATACAAAGTAAAATAAACCCGGTAATGTTCCAGCAAAAATCTGGGTTCTATTATCACTCCCCAATCGAGACTACAGAATCTTCGGTACCAAATTCATTAGGCACGTATTTGTCCGCAGCATCGTCGTTTTCCCAGCGCTCGCCATCAATAAAGTATTTAAACTTATACTCGTTCTCAGGCTTCAGGCGAAGCGTGGTGGTCCAGGCATCTTTTTTCTTTTCCAGTTTTTCAGCAGCCGTATCCCAGTCGTTAAAGTCGCCGGCAACGGCCACTTCCTTTTCGGCCCATTCGGCGGGGATCGTAAGCCTTACTTTACATACCGTTCTTTTAGGAGTGAATTCTTTTGAAATCATGACAAGTGAGTTTTATGAAGATTAACAATACTCAAATTTATTTATAAAATTTAATCTATACAATACTAATGCAATATTTTTGAACGCTATTATTTTAATAAACATTAATTATTTAGTAAAAATTATAAAATTATATAAATAATAAAATATTGGAAGCGATTCTATAACTAAGCAATTGTTCATCATATGATGTTTAGATTAAGAAAATAAAATCACCGGAAGGACTTTTTGTTAATCTTTTCCTCGTTACGAACTTCCGGTTCGTAATGCATGACAGAACCTCTGGTTCCTTGTTTATGGCAATGTCTTACCTATAGCAACCCCTCTGAACCAGAGGTTCAACCAGGCATTCCCAACGGGGCATCGGGTACGAGGTCAAACTTACACCGAACAGATAGGCTGTTTTACCTGAATAGTTCTGCCAAAATAAATTATGGCAGGATATTTGTAATCATTAACGTGCAAACAGTTGAACCGCCCTTTATATAAGGTTAACTTCAACCTTCACATTAAAAATTATTCGCAGAGTACGAGTACCCCATTATGGATATATTAGATAAAGTTGGTAAGGTGATTACCAAAGTCTTTGGTTCCAAGAGTGAGAAGGACATTAAAAAGATTCAGCCTATCGTAGATGAAATCAAGAGCTACGAAGAGCAAATGAAGCAGCTCAGCGATGATGAGCTTAAAGGCAAAACGGAAGAGTTTAAGCAAAAAATAAAAGATGCTACGGCCGAAACGATTGCCGAGATAAAAGAGATTAAGAAGCAGCTTGATGATATTGAGAACATCGGGCCTGGCGAACACCGCGAAATGGCGGAGCACCTGGAAGAGCTGGAACAGCAGGAGCTGGACATCATCGAAGAGGTTATGGATGACATTTTGCCCGAGGCCTTTGCCGTGCTTAAAGATACCTGCCGACGATTTGTCGGAAAATCCTGGAAAGTGGGTGGCAATGAAATTACCTGGGAAATGGTGCCCTATGATGTACAGCTAATAGGTGCGATTGTACTGCACCAGGGCCGCATTGCTGAGATGAAAACCGGTGAAGGTAAAACACTGGTCGCCATATTCCCGGCTTACCTGAATGCCCTTGCCGGAAAAGGCGTACATGTTGTGACGGTGAACAACTACCTGGCCATGCGTGATGCCGAGTGGAATGAACCTATTTTTAATTTCCACGGCTTGCATGTGGATTGTGTGGACCGCTACCAACCCAGTACCGAGCAGCGACGAAAAGCCTACAAAGCTGATATTACCTACGGAACGAATAACGAATTTGGCTTCGACTACCTCCGCGATAACATGGTAGTTGAACAGGAGCAGTTGGTTCAGCGCGAACATCACTACACCATTATTGATGAGGTTGACTCCATCCTGATTGATGAGGCCCGTACTCCACTTATCATTTCTGGTCCGGTACCGCAGGACAACAAGTCCGGGAAATACGTGGAAATGAAGCCTCGTGTAGAATCGCTGGTTAATGCCCAGAAGAAATTGGTTGCCAATCTTGTGAAAGAAGGAAAAGAGCTGCTCGATGAAGGCGATGAAGAAAAAGCCGGGCTCGCCCTCTTCCGTGCCGTTCGCGGTTTCCCGAAAAACTCACAACTGCGAAAACTTCAGCAGGATCCTAAAATTCAGAAACTGATTCAGAGTACCGAGTCTTTCTACCTGCAGGATAACGCCAAAAACATGCCTGTGGTGGATGAGTACTTGTTTTACGCGGTGGATCCAAAGATGAATTCCATTGAAATGACCGAAAAAGGCCGGGAGTTCATCACCAAAAAAGGAGAAGATGAAGACTTTTTCGTAATCCCGGATTTAGGGGAAGAAACGGCCGTCATCGAAAAAGAAATTGAAGAGCTCGAAGAAGAGAAGCTGAATGAAATCAAAAAAAATGACGACTTCAGTGAAGAGTATAAAGAGAAGAAAATAGCAGAGGCCAAGCAGGAAGTCCGGCAGGAACGAGAGCGCAAGTTCAACGATCTGCACCGGTTATTTGCTGAGCGCGGAGACCGTATCCACACCGTAAATCAGCTGCTAAAGGCTTACACTAACTTTGAACGGGAAGAGGAATACATCGTTCAGGATGGCAAGGTAAACATCGTGGATGAGCACACCGGACGTGTACTTTCCGGACGTCGATATTCCGATGGCTTGCACCAGGCGATTGAGGCTAAAGAGGAAGTAAAAGTTGAGGCTTCCACACAGACCTATGCTACCATTACCCTTCAGAATTATTTCCGAATGTATAACAAACTGGCCGGTATGACCGGTACTGCGGAAACAGAAGAAGGTGAGTTTAACGAGATTTATGAACTTGATGTGGTTGTCATCCCCACCAACAAGCCTATTGCCCGCGATGACAAAGAGGATCTTGTTTTTAAAACCAAGCGGGAGAAATTTAACGCATCGGTTGAGAAAATCCGCGAGTACCATAAAAAAGGTCAGCCGGTATTGGTGGGTACTACCAGTGTTGATGTATCTGAAAAGCTGAGCCGTATGCTGCAACGCGCCGGCATACCGCATAATGTTTTGAACGCGAAACAGCACGCCAAGGAAAGTGAAATTGTAAAACAAGCCGGTGAAATCGGAGCCGTAACCGTAGCTACCAACATGGCCGGTCGTGGTACCGATATCAAGCTTGCCAAGGGCGTGAAGGAAAAAGGCGGACTGGCTATTTTAGGTACCGAGCGTCACGAATCGCGCCGTATTGACTTACAGCTTCGCGGACGTGCTGGTCGTCAGGGTGATCCCGGTGAATCACAGTTTTATGTATCGCTGGAAGATGACCTGATGGCGTTGTTTATGAGCGACCGGGTAGCCAATGTGATGGATAAACTCAGCTTTGAAGAAGGCGAGGTTATTACTCATCCATGGATTACCAAGTCGCTGGAGAGAGCTCAAAGTAAAGTAGAGCAAAATAACTTCAGCATCCGTAAACGACAGCTGGAATATGATGACGTACTGAACAATCAGCGTAACGTGATTTATGCCCGAAGAAAGCACGCTCTTTCCGGGGATCAGCTGCGAACAGACATCATGGACATGCTGGATGACCTGATCGAGTCGACGGTGGAAGAACATGTAGCTGCCGGCGATTATGACGGACTTCATGAGTCTGTTTTACGCCACCTTGCTGTAGATGTGGACTATGATCGTGAGAAGTGGTTCAACATGAACGAGCGGGATCTGGCCGATCACATTATCGACAAAGCTATTGCTGCTTATCGTAAGAAAGAAGAACGAATGGCCAAACCGCTTTATGAGGTAATGAAGCGAATTACGGAAGCCAATCCGGAAAATCGTCCCGATAAAGTTCAGGTTATTTTCACCGACGGAATTCGCCGCATGCGCATTGTGGTGGATGTAGAATCAGCTCTTGAAAATGAAGGACGTGAAGTTGCACGATCTCTGGAGAAAAGTGCCATCCTTTCCATTATCGATCAAAAATGGATGGAACACCTGCGCGAGCTGGATTCCGTTAAAGAAGGTATCGGATTGCGTTCGTTTGCTCAGAAAGATCCGTTGCTGGAATACAAACGTGAAGCATTTGACATGTTTAAGATGTTACTTGACGACATCAACCAGGAAGCTATTTCATTGATATGGAAGGCAGTACCAGAAGTGCAGGCCGAGGATTCCAAACTTGAGAAAGCTCAGAAGCAGAAATCACGTTTCGACACTTCCTCGATGGAAACCCAGCACGCCGACTCTACCGGTATGGGACTCAAGGCGCCGGCTCAGCCTCAGCAAAATGGAGGGCAGAAACCACAGGGTGGAAATGCAAAACGTCAGCCGGTTGAAGTTGCTGATGAACCCGGACGAAATGATTATGTAACCGTCCAGAATATGAGCAGCGGCGAAACCAAAGAGATCAAATGGAAATACGCCAAACGGATGGTAGATGAAGAAGGCTGGGTAGTAGTCGAGAAGTAATTCATTCACCTTTTTCACAGGCACATAGCAGGTCACAAGATTTTGCGTCCCTGCTATGTACCTAAACATTTTTTCGCTATGTTTGTCCCGAACTAATTAAACACCGGATTTGTGGAAGTTTTAGGGATCGATATTGGAAGTTACGGCATCAAAGGTGCCATCGTGGATACAGACAAAGGAGAGATTGTATCCAAGAAACGAACAACCGACAAAATTGATGATACCCGCCCGCATAAGCTCATCTCAAAACTGCACAAGGTGGTTAAGAAGTTTGACTGGGATGGCCCGATCGGATGCGCCTTCCCGGCAGCGACCAGCAAAGGAATCGTACTCTCCACAACCCGGATGGATCAAGGCTGGGTGGATGCCGATGCCGACCACCTGTTTACTGAAATCACCGGCTGCAATGTCAGCGTAATTAACGATACAGATGCTGTTGGCTTAGCGGAAATGAAATTTGGCGTTGGCAAAGAACAGCGCGGAACCGTAATTGTATTGACGGTGGGCACCGGAATTGGCTCATCCATTTTTGTGGATGGCACGTTGGTTCCCAACACTGAATTAGGTCAGGTTGAAATAAAGGGAATTAGCATTGAAGAAAGAGCCTCGAACCGGGTCCGGAAAGAAGAAGGAATCCGAAAGAAAACCTGGGGCAAACGCCTACAGCTGGTATTAGAGCAGTATGAGCGGCTTTTTCATCCCGATCTTTTCATCCTTGGCGGGCAGCTTTCCAAAAAAGCTGATAAAACCTTTCCTTACATCAAAATAAAGACCAAGTTTAAGGCTGCCAGCCTGCTTAATAATGCAAGTATTGTGGGCGCGGCTTATTACGCGGCCTCGGTTCAGCTTAAGAATAAAGAGTTCTACCGGTAGGTGTTATTCGTTGGAATGGAGCGCTATTCGGTTTCCTTCGCTATCCAGTATCACGGCCATATAGCCATTATCTTCGGTGATAAGTCTTTTTGGGATCATGACTTTCCCCCCGGCCTCTTCCACCCGGTCAAGAATGTGTTGTAAATTGGGATTGGCATTCAGGTATAAAAGCGGGCCGTGACTTTCACTCGGAAAGTACCATTCCTTATTCTCAATGATAGTGCCACCCACAGTTCCGGTAGTAGCCGGGAAAAGTGCCATACGTAAACCATCTCCTATGTCAAGTTCCGGCATTTCAAACTCAAAGATTGTTTCGTAGAATTTTTTTGCCCGGCCAATATCGTTGGCCGGTATCTCGAACCAGTTTATCGCATTATTCATCTAATACATTCCTCCGCCTGAATTTTAAAATAATTGACCGATAGTACAGGATAGAGGGGTTAAATTCAAGAACGCGCTTTTTCGAGCAGCCAGTTCAGCTGCTCGGCTTCTTCTTCGGAAAGCAGCGTGAACTTTTCATCGAGGGTATGAATACGATCTTCGATCTGTGCCAATAAACGAAGGCCTTCGTATTTGATGAACACCTGAATCAAGCGACCGTCATTAGGATCCTTTCTTTTTCGAACGAGGTCTTTTTTTATAAGCCTGTCCACAAGGCGGGAAGTATCCGAGCTTTTGTCCATCATTTCCTCCTGGATTTGCTTGGTGGACATCGGTTCGTTATTGGCTGCCTTCAATATTCTGAGTATTGAAAGCTGCTGCGGTGTTAAATCGAATTCATCCAGGAACTCCTTTATGGCCGCCCGAAGCCAGACTTCCGTTTCAAAGATGTTCGTTCTCAGTTCCCGCCATACATTTTTTTGAGCCGTTGCAGTAGCGTTAGCATCCATTAGATCAGGTTTTTTTGCAGATGATATGATTGCGCTCAATATAATGTCTGAACATCAATGTTCAAACGCACAATATCGATTCTCTTCTTTTACTTGGGAATCGGGCCCTTAAGGTTCTCCTTTTGTTGTTAGACAGAACCACATAAAAAATGCCGAACCCGCTTTACCGGATTCAGCATATCAATCATGGTGAACTTGTTTAGAATAAAAAGACCTTGTCAACTACGTGAATAATTCCATTGGTAGCACTTACGGTACCTAAGATTTTAGCCCCGTTTACATAGGTTTCCCCATCCTTCTTTTCTACCTGTACATATTGGCCCGTGGCAAGGTAAATTTGAAACCCATCGGTTAACTGACTCATTTTCAAAGAAGAAGGCGAGGCATGTGAGGTTAGAATGTTAGCTAATTTTTTCTTGTTTTCAGGCTTTAGCAGTTCTTCCACTGTACCTTCAGGAAGAGCATCAAAGGCTTCATTTACAGGGGCAAAAACTGTAAGAGGGCCGGCATTAACCAATACTTTTTGAATTCCTGCTGCCTCAATAGCTGCTGCCAAGGTTGTATGGTCTTCAGAGCTTTGGGCAATTTGAAGAATATTAGGCTCAGACACTTCATCAACAACTCCGGCCTGCCCAAGAGTATTTGAAGACACATTACTTGAGCTGGATTGTTGATTCTTATTCGTACAGGCAAAAGCTAAAAATCCAATTATTGTGAAGAGCAGTACGGGATTAAACGTTTTCTTAAACATGGTTTTGAAGGTTAGTTAGTAGGTTTTAATACCTTTTTATCTTAAAACTAAATGCATTACTAAAATTGTATCTAAAATCTACCTACCAAATATAAATTTTGTGTGAAGTTACCAATAATACTGTTTACATCCCTTTGAATAGATCAACGCGGTAATCTCAGGCATTACCATTGTCACAATATTTAACAAAAGAGACTCAAGTTCTTTGTGAAAGAGGCGCCTGCTTTGTTTTACCACGTTCCAGTACAATAAAGTTACCGGAGATAATGAAAGCCACCCCCACCATGGCTGTTATCGTCCAGCTATAGTTTTCAAATATGGTGGATAATATGAGGGCGATGATGGGAACTACCAGCTGAACATATCCCGCCCGGCTGGCGCCAATTCGACCTATTAAACTCAGGTAAGCCCCGAATGCAAAAACGGACCCAAACACGCCCAAGTACAGCAGGGAAAGACTATAGGAGAACGCTACACTGTATGAAAATTCATATCCAGCCAACAAAGCGACCACAGCCATTGCAATTGCGCCATAAGTCATCCCTATAGCATTAGTTTGGATTACGGGCAAACCGGCTGACTGATTCCTTGCCGAAATGATATTACCCAAAGATGCAATGTATGCTGCACCAACCGCTTGCAACAGCGCAATGGAAGCAGCATCAGAGAAAGAAAAGCTCAGCAGGTCACGGTAGAAAATCATCACGATACCCGTTAACCCAAGAACTGCCCCGCCATACACCTTCCAGGGGATAACATTCTTCAGAAAAATACGACTGTTGAAAATATTCATGAACAGCATAGTAGAAAAAACAAGAGCCACCAATCCACTTGTAAGTGTCTGCTCAGCGAGATATACCATCCAGTAGTTAAACCCAAACAAGAACACACCCTGAAGAAATATGAACTTATGTTCGGACAGGCTGTAGCGAAGATTTAATCTCCTGATTATAGCATATCCCAGCAGTATCAATCCGGCCAACAAAAACCGGTAGCTTACCGAAACAATAGGGTCAACCTCCCCAACCTGAAAGGTGATGGCAAACCAGGTGGAGCCCCAGATCAGGGCCGGTATGAGATATAGAATTACATTTTTCAAAGCTGCCGATGTTACTTAACCGGCTAATATTTAGCAATAGTATCTCTCAAAAATTGTAAGAAAGCCGAACGGCTAACCTACACACTTCACGCATCGGGTAGTATGAGGCATGTACTCTAAACGGCCGAATGGAATTTCCTCTCCACATCGCGAACAAAGGCCAAAATTATCGGCTTCTGCATTCTCTTTAGCACGTTCCAGCTTTTTGAGCTGTTGGGTTTTCTCTCTCAGCGACGACTCATTTATGGTCTTATTATTAATGGCATCCATCCTCGAAACCCTGCCGATGGAGGCGTCCAATGGAATGGGTTTCACCAGCTCCTGAAGCTCAGTGATCTCTTCTTTTGTTTCTTCTATTCTTGAGCTGATGATTTCTTTGAGCTTCGCCTTTTCGGAGTCCGTCATGTACCGCAGTTCCCTACTTTTCCTGATAAGATATTAACTTCCACAGTTCACTATTCATGATTTCACGGGTGTTGATGATAGCATTCATTGTCTCGGTGAAATTAGCACGTGGCATCACACTTTGCATAATCTCGTTGGTGAAACCATATTCTATATTGCTGACTTTATCGTAAAAATCAGCCGTAATAAAATTAAACTCATAATTAGCTCCGCCGGGCTTCATTAACGAATAGGTTCGCCAGTTATGCATCTTGTCCTGATTAATTCGCTCTTCATGTAACGGTCGGGCAATATCATTTTCGAGCGCGAGATACTGATTTTCCATCCCGGGCTTCACCCGCATAAAGTTTACAACGGCATATCTGCCGGGTGCGGCGTCCATGATATTCATCACGCCTGCCTCCGTTCTCCAAAGTTCAGAATACTGAAAATCAGCCAGAACCAGTGACTCTGACAATACTTTATTTCCTCCGGCTGAAAGTAATTCATTAAACCTCTCTCCTTTAGCCATAATAGCATCCAGATCCTGATAGGTACGAACCAAAACATAATTGTATTTACTCAGGCTTCCACCAGGATAGACAACCTTATAAAAATAACAAGCGGTCAAATCTCCGGATGACACTTCTGAATCTAAAATAGGCATCCACTTTGACTTAACGAATTTCTCGAACTCGGCCAGTTTCTCCGTCTCAACTTTCAGGTAGTCTATGTTTAGATAAGCCCCTTCTTCAGTCTGAGAATAACCGGACACTGCCGTTATACAAACTACTACGAACGTAAGCAAAGCAACCTTTTTCATACCGCACTCCATTTGTTAACCCTTACTCTAAGGTATAATAATGCGGCAAAATTTCAAGTTAGAAAGGTGTTTTGCGTAGATTTATCGCGAAGCCAGCCCCTTAGCCTTCTCCTTGCCGAGCACCGACCTCCTACGTTTAGGTGTACGCTCCAATTGTTTTTCGTAAGCGGCAATGGCTTCTTCGTATTTATTCATGTCCAGCAACACATCACCTAATAACTCATAGGATGGCTTTACAATAGTTGGCGGGCCAAAGTCGATGGGTAATTCAGACTCGGCCACAGCCGTTTCTTTCAACAATTGAAGTCCCTGCTCATTCTTTCCTTCTTCAATCAGCAGTAAACTCTTTATCTGATTCATCTGAATATTTCGATCCGGACTTTCAGGTACTTCCTTTAATTTATCCAGGTTTTGATGTGCTTTTTCAAGATTACCCATTTTTATAGCTGCCAGCGCAGATGTGAAGAAATAGTTTTGACCGGCTCTGTTTCCTTCATCATAATCTGCCGTCCATTCCGCGACCTCCACCCAGCTTTCACTATCAACAATAAAGTGACCGCGCATCACAGAAAAGTGCCATTTTTCTCCACCTGTCGGTTCTTTTTGAATTCGGTCGTAGCATTTTAACAGAACCTGACGGGCTTTTTCTTCTTCTCCGGTTTGAAGGTATCCATATTGTAACCACCAGGTATAATGACCGCAAACGGTTAAGTTTTCCCCGAGTTCTTTTTGGCGAGTTTGCTGAACATCTCTCGCCACGATATTTGCATCAATGGTTTCTTCCCACATTCCCAAAGCAAGGAAAATGTGTGAGGTCATATGTTGGGCATGTGCGGCTGCAGGAGCAATCTCGGAGTAGGCCTTTGCCATCGGTAAGCCAAGCGGAGCATGAACAGGATCGTCAAAAGAATGAATGAGATAATGAGCGGCACCGGGATGTTCCTTATTAGCGTTCCATACGTCAAACAGCTCAGCGGCGGCTTCCATGTAAATGGCAAAATCGCGCCCTTCATGTGCGGTTCCCAAAATCGACAACCCGTAAAATGCAGTAATCTCATGATCATCGGGATATTTCTCATGTAGTTCCTTCATGAATTCCATGTACAAATCATCACGCTCTTCCTTGGAGAGGTTTTTTGCTTCCTCGGTATTACCATAAAGCACTTCCAGCGACATCAATAAATCTTTTTCTCTTTGGGTAGTCGCTTTTTTCTGCCGCTCTTCAACGGTTTCTCCAAGTTTGCTCAGAATGGCCATCGCCGCTACCCGATCCTGCTGCATCCAGATAGGATGGTTGTGAGACTTGGCCTCCCCATAGTAAGCCATTACAAAGTCGGCGTCCTTTTCCTGAGCTCGCCTGAAAGCACGGGCGGCATCCCCGTATTCAAAATTATGCAGAAACTTCACCCCTTCAGTAAAATCAGCCTGCGCTGCTTCCGCTCCGGAATTAGGAAAGTCGATTTTACCCAACAGCTTATCCTGAGCTATTGCGTCAAACGAAAAAAGGAACAGGGGAATAATCAGAAGTAAAGAAAGATGGCTTTTCATGGTTCTACTATTTGGTGAACTGCTATTATTGATATACAAAAGATGCTGCCCTTAGTTAACCTTTCCAAAGTTAAGCTAATATTCTGGAATTACATTATACCTTAAACAACTTTGGAAAGGTTAGGGTATGAGCCCCGTAATAACTTTTCCAAAGTTAAACCATTATATCAATACAACAACTTCTCCTTCTAACTTTGGATAAGTTAGTCAGAGGAGGGCTATCCCATTTTATGAGCAACATAAAAGTTTTTAATCCCTCCGAATAAATCTAACGTCTTTTCCCGGTTTAGAAATGTTTCTTCTGAGTTCAGATAAACGGGATATGAAGAATACGGATAAGCTTTAATATCATCTGAAAATCCGTGTTTTAAGGGGTTCAGGTGTATATAAACAATTGTTTGCCTAAAGTAATCTTCGGGATCAATCTCTTTTCGTTTAAAGTTCTTTTGAAACAAACTCCCTACCCGGCCTTCTTGCTTATTTATTGATTGGGTATAAGAACTAAAGAAATGCGCAATATGCTTTGATGGTGAGCGCAACTTTCGCGTGTTCAAGCTTCTTTCTTCAAATAAAGCTTGTTGCTCATTTACCGGCCTGACACTAACTAATACATGAAAGTGATTCCCCATCAAACAATAGGCATATGTTTCTAATACATGAAAACAATGTTGGCGAAATTTGGTCAAAAAATATCTATAATTGGCCTCGGTATAAAAAAGCTTTTCCCGATTGTTTCCCCGATTATAAATATGATAATATCTATTTGGTTCAAGCTTAATCATCGTTCTCTCTAACTTTTTAACCTTTCCGAATTAAAGCCCTTAGTTAACCTTTCCAAAGTTAAACTACTATATCGATACAACAACTTCTCCTTACAACTTTGGAAAAGTTACTTTCGGAGGCTATTCCGTCTGAACTTCCCCAACATCCATCAGCTTTCCTTTGATCATCACGTGGGTTAATGACCGCATATTCGAGATGTCATCGGCGGGGTTTTCTTCAAGTAAAATCAGGTTAGCCAGCTTCCCGGATTCAAGTGTTCCGAAATCATCTCCGCGACGCATAGATTCGGCCCCGTTTTTTGTGGCCATCACAATCAAGTCTTTGGCCGGAATCCCGGCTTGCTGCATGTATTCCATTTCATCATAAATAGAAATTCCGTGGAGAGTTCCCGGGTTACCCGCATCAGTACCAACAACAATGGGGATGCCGGCCTCATACACTTTCCTAAGATTCGTTAAAAGCATCTCCCGGGTCATGTCCGTTTCAGGGTTAAAAGACTGAAGCCGGTTTTTCATATTTCCGGATAGTCGCGGATGGTTCTGAAACTGACTTGCTGAAGTAATGAGCTCCATGGTTTTAGAATCCACACAGCCATTGGGATCTGTAACCGGAATCGGGGCAATATCTGCTGCTGCACGAAATGCAAGCATATACCCGGCACTTACAATCAGGGTTGGGTTGTAGTACGTACCATTTTCTTTCGCCAATTTGATGAACTCGTCATCAACCTCCGTATTCTGCACGCTATGTACCAACAGCTTGGTACCATTACGCAATGCCGCTTTGGCCTGATCAAGCGTTGTGGCATGGGAGATCATTTGGTTTCCCTGCCGCCGAATTTCATCAGCTGTGGCCTTAACACGCTTCATATATTCATCGCTATCTTCATCAAAGGTCCAGAATTTAATACCTGTACTTCCCAAAGCAGATAAATACTGAACCGTTTTCACTCCTGCTTCCTCCGAATCAAGAGTGACCAATACTTTGTCTGAAGGAAGATCGAAAGGAGCGCCGGGAACCGGAGTAATCAATGGACCTGCTGCCGCTACATGAGGGGATTTGGGGTTATTCTCCGCCGCCTCCTGCAAATCGATGGACCAGCTCATTCCACCTACATCATACACCGCCGTAATTCCTGAACAGAGGTATGAATTGTAGTAGCGCTGAGGGTTTTGCTTCTGATAGGCCGCTACTTCTGCAAATGGATATTCGTTGGTGATATCCATCGCGTCTGGCCTGCTGTCAAAAAAACCGGTTTGGAAAAAATGCATGTGTGCATCCACAAGTCCGGGAGTGATGTATTTCCCTTCTGCATTTATAACTTCTGCCCCCAGCGGTACTGAGCAATCTCCATCTTTACCCACACAGTCGATTTCTCCTCCCCTTATTACCACCATACTGTTCTGAATGGCTTCAGCTCCGGTTCCGTCAAATAAAGTTGCTCCCGAAATTACCGTTACTTTTTTATCGGGGTCTGTTTCGGTGCACCCGGAAACCCCAATGGCTGCTATTATTAATGCTACATTAATCCATGTATTGTATTTCATACGGTCTCCAAAATTGAATTATGACCGGATTTAAGCATTTAAAATCAGCTTTACAAATTGCACTCAATTTTCACCTAAGTCTTTAGATGAGTGGGCTTATTAAGTATATTCCCTCAACTCAATCAATCATAATCAGGAGGAAACCAATGACTTGTTCTTCATTCCGAAAATCGAGCTATCTAACAACGCTTATTCTGGCGTTTACGGTTGGATTTATGCAGCTTGGGCTGGCCCAGAACGGCCTCACCCCAACACAAGTTGCCAAAATTAAAAATGTCGGCTCTGTTTACTTATCAGCTGACGGAAGCACTGCCGCCTACACGCTTTCCGTACCGGCCGACCCCATGAAAGAAAACGCCTTGCCCAGTACTCATCTGTACATAATGGATGTTTCGAGCCGGGAGACTTCACCCTTAATAACCGACATGAACGTGAGTGGCATTGCCTTCAGGCCCGGTAGCACTAATATTACCTACCTGGCGAAAAAAGAAGGAGATGAAACTAATTCATTGTATGAGTTGAACGCTGAATCCGGAGAGTCTAAGAAGCTGTATTCCTTTGAACGAAATATTGCCGGATACAGCTGGGCAGCTGATGGTAATCACATCGTATTCAGGTCTGCAGAACCTCAAGATGAAAGCGAGTCACCGCTTCCCTACAGCCCGGAAGTTTATGAAGAGAATTTGACGAACACCTGGGCCTACATCCAAAATGTTGCCATGGCAGAACATGAGCCCCACCGCATTCCGGTTGAAGGTTCTGTATATGATGCCGTGTGGAGTCCGGACCAGCAAAAACTTGCCGTAGCCGTTGCTCCTACTCCTTTGGTTGATGATTTCTACATGAGCCAGAAAGTGGTAATTATTGATCACAAAACGCGTGATGTAGTTGCCGAAGTTGACCACGAAGGGAAGCTCGGGCAAATTACCTGGAGCCCAGACAGCAAGAAACTGGCTATGATTGCCGCTGCCACCATCAACGATCCTATTGCCGGCCGACTGAAGATTGCCGATGCTGCCACCGGCGAAACTACTTTACTTAAAGAAGACTTCAAGGGCAGCTTCGAACAAATAGAATGGGCGAACGCCAACACCATTCACTATTTAGCCAGCAAAGGAGTTTGGTCAGAATTTGGAAGCATTAAAAGTGACGGCAGCCAGATGAAAGCGATTGTCCCTACCGGCGGAGCTATTCTGAATTCATTTGCCCATGCCGGAAACGGAACTCATGTTTTCAACGCCAACACTCCGGATCATCCCGGTGAATTGTACCTGATGAAGAAAGGAGATAATCAGCCCCAAAGAGTAACCAACAGCAACCCTTGGCTTGACGAAGTTCCAAAAGGAAACCAAGAAGCGGTTACTTACACCACCAAAGATGGTATGAAAGTAGAGGGAATTGTTATTTACCCGCTGGATTATGAAGAAGGAATGCGTTACCCAACCATCACTGTGGTGCATGGCGGACCTGAAGCTCACTACGATAACGGCTGGCTGACCTCCTACTCCATGGCCGGACAAATGGGTGCTGCAGAAGGCTTTGTTGTATTCTATCCCAATTATCGCGGAAGTACCGGACGCGGGATTGAGTACGCCATGAGCAGCCAGGGCGATTTAGCCGGAGCCGAGTTCGATGACATCGTAGAAGGGGTTGATTACCTGATTGCAGAAGGCGTGACGGATGAAGCTAAAGTCGGTGTAACCGGCGGTTCCTATGGCGGTTATGCCACTGCATGGATGAGCACCAAATACAGCGATCGTTTTGCTGCCGGAGTGATGTTTGTTGGTATCAGCAACAACCTGTCTAAATGGGGAACCAGTGATATTCCTGAAGAGCTGTATTACGTGCATGCCCGTAAGCGAATCTGGGAAGATTATATGGGATACCTTGAGCGCAGCCCAATCTACCATGTGGACAATGCAAAAACCCCGCTGCTGATTATGCACGGGAAAGAAGATACAAGGGTTGATCCCGGACAGTCTTATGAGCTCTACCGCCACATCAAAACACGGACTGATACTCCCGTTCGATTGGTACTTTATCCGGGAGAAGGACATGGTAACCGTCATGCAACCGCCCGATTTGATTATAACCTGCGGGCGATGCGGTGGTTTAATGAGTACCTGAAAGGGGATGAAAATCAGCGTCCTGACACCGAACTGGAAGTAGAGAAAATGACGATCGAAAACTAATTTCCTTACATAATATCTCCTTTATTAAAGGCTTTTACAGAAATGTGAAAGCCTTTTCTTTTTTTAGCGATATTCAGCTACCACAATACAGATACTTATGGCAGATCAAAACAGAAAACCGCCAAGAGCATTTTCATGGGTTTTCATGGGAACAGGAATTGGCATTATCCTTATTTCCTTTGAGGTGATTCTTGTAGATGATTCATCTGTGAATGCTCCTTTATGGGTGATCGGGATTTGTGGCCTGATATTTTTTCTGACCGGAGTGCTGATTTATTTAGGAGAAAAGTCGCGCTACAACAATCTGCTTGCTGCAATCATGGTAGCAGCGATGGGAACCGTAGGCAGCTGGGTAGCATTATTTGGGATTGACCCAGGTTTTTCGGGAGGAATTCCCTTATTAAGTGCAGATTTCAACCTATCTCTGGCTCGCCTCTTGTTTGGCTTTGGAGGATTTCTATGTTTCCTGATTGCAGGCTATGCACTTAAACAACAGTTTACGAGAAAAGAGAACTCGAAGTAGAGCTTTTCTACTCGTTCGTGGACCAGTTAATCTTTAAATGGATACGTTCGCAAAGTAGTGATACGCCATTACTCCGGCTGCCATCACTTTTAAACCGGTTGCGGCCATAAATCCTACAAATGAACCTAAGGCCGACTTCAAGGCTTTATCGGATTTATTTCCGGCGATAAGTTCTCCAAGAAAAGCACCAACCAGAGGTCCCAGCACGAAACCAATGGGAGGAAAGAAGAGTCCGGCAATCAGGCCTACTACAGAGCCGGTGACACCATAGGGAGATCCGCCGAATTTTTTGGTTGCCCAAGCCGGGATCACGTTATCCAACACAAACCCCACTACGATTACGATCACCGCCCACACCAGTAGAAATGTGAGAGAAAAAGGAGCATATAAAAACTGCAGGATCAGTAATCCCACATAGCTGAAAGGAAGTCCGGGTACGACCGGAAGAAAAGCTCCGGCCAAACCAATTAGCATTAACAGTGCGCCGATAATTAGTATGATAAGTTCCATGGGAGCTACACGATTCTGAAGCCTTTAAGTTTCATCATTCCAGCCCAAGCGGATTCAGTAAATCAGATTGCATGAGCAGTTGCACCGCTTCGTTAATCTCATCCTTAAAAAAATGATCTTCCTGCGCATGCGGAATCTGCTCACGTATATATTTGTGCGCACGATCTACGCCAGCTCCCGGTTTCAGCGGTTTTCGGAAATCAAGGGCCTGGGATGCCGTAAACAACTCGATAGCCAGCACCTGCTCTACATTTTTGAATACATTCAGCAACTTCAGTGCCCCGATGCTTCCCATACTTACATGATCTTCCTGTCCGAGGCTGGTCGGAATAGAGTCAACGGATGCAGGATGACACAGTACCTTATTCTCCGACACCAGCGCCGCAGATGTATATTGAGGAATCATAAAGCCGGAATTTATCCCGGTTTCTTCCATAAGCAGGGTAGGCAACCCATCGTGTCCTTCAAGCAGTAAATAGGTTCTCCGCTCTGAAATACTTGCCAGTTCAGCCAATGCAATAGCGGCGTAATCCAACACCAGTGCCAATGGCTGTCCGTGGAAATTACCCCCGCTGATAATATCCCCGTTCTGAAAAACCAGCGGATTATCCGTTACCGAGTTTATTTCGGTTTGAACCGTGGAAATACAATGAGCGATGGCATCCCGGCTGGCTCCATGAACCTGTGGAATACACCGAAGGGAATATGGGTCCTGCACTTTCCCACAATTTCGGTGCGATTCCAAAATCTCACTATTCTGAAGCAAATGACGAACATTCCGGGCTACGGTTTGCTGTCCGGTATGGGGGCGAATTTCATGAATGCGCTCATCAAAAGGTTTGATGCTGCCTTGCAATGCTTCCAGGCTCATGGCTCCCAACAGATCCGCACTTTTCAATAGTTTTAGAGCTTTCTCCAGCACAAATGCCCCATAAGCGCTCATCAACTGCGTACCGTTTATTAAGGATAGTCCATCTTTGGGCTGAAGCTCAATCGGTTGCAGGGTATGCTTTTTCAAAACTTGATCTGCAGGAATCGTATCGGTTCCATCCTCATTCCAGAAAGAACCAAAACCCAACAGCGGCAGCGACATATGAGCAAGCGGAGCTAAATCACCCGATGCCCCCACGCTGCCCTTCTCAGGTATCACCGGGATTAAATCATGATCAATGAAATACATGAGTCGGTCAAAGGTTTCTTTAGAAATTCCGGAAAACCCTATTCCCAACGCATGAATTTTGAGCTGAAGCATCAACCGGGAAACCTCTTTGGGGATCAGGTCTCCGGTTCCCACCGCATGAGATAAAATCAGGTTTCGTTGCAGCTGTTTAAGTTGGTCGTCTCCAATTCGTTTAGAGGCGAGGATTCCAAAACCGGTGTTAATACCGTAAAACGCCTCATTTTTGGTGAGGGCATCATCCACCACCGCCCGTGCATCCAATACAGGAGAAGGATCTTTCTTCAGCTGATTTAAAGACCGTTCAATATCCTCGTATAAGCTGCTGATCTTAATTTTATGCATGTCTTCCTTTTTAGATTCCCTTTTTACCTTTTCCTGATCGTAACTTTTCCAAAGTTAGATAGGGAAAATGTTTGGAGTTTTGTCTCCTTAATAACTTTGGAAAAGTTAACAGATAATTTAGAGTCCCAAAGTCGTTAGATATCACATTGAATTCAATCCATTCTTGCAACCGAGTAGCTCTTTAGGTATCATCACGCACTTTATGCTTTCACACTAACCTAATTTCCATTTTATGGCAAACGAACAAGACAGTCACTCAACTTCTTTTTTCGGACATCCTCGTGGACTCGCAACCCTCTTTTTCACTGAAATGTGGGAAAGATTCAGTTACTACGGCATGCGTGCAATCCTTGTGCTCTTTATGGTTGACGCAATAAATACCGGCGGACTTGGACTCGATGACAAAACGGCAACCGCTATTTATGGACTCTATACTATGTTCGTTTACCTGTTAGCTCTTCCCGGTGGCTGGTTAGCTGACAAGTTCATGGGGCTAAGAAACGCTATCTGGTACGGTGGTATCATTATCGCAGCCGGACACTTTTCCATGGCCATCCCAACAGATCAAACGTTCTACCTCGGTTTAGTTTTAATTGTAATTGGAACGGGTTTTCTAAAACCCAATATCAGTTCTATTGTCGGTGGATTATATTCCGATGACGAACCTGCCCGGAGAGATGCCGGGTTTTCCATATTCTATATGGGTATTAATATTGGTGCCTTTATTGCCCCTATTGCAACAGGATGGTTAGGAGAAGGCATTAATTGGCATTATGGATTTGGCCTTGCCGGAGTAGGAATGGTGCTTGGATTAGTTCAGTACAAACTTACTGAGAATTATCTTGGCGATATTGGCACAAAGCCGGAGCAACTCGATGATCCTGAAAAACAGGCTAAAAGGCATTCTCGTATTAAGTATGCCCTCTGGATAATCGGTACTGCATTGACTTTATTTATAGGCCTTGTAATGAGTGGTGTTATAACCATTGACCCTGTCGCCATTGCCGATGCTTCAGGCGTAACCATATTTGGACTTGTAATCGCCTACTTCGTTTATGTATTTGTAGCTGAAGAACTAACCACAGACCAGAAAAAGAAGATTGGCGTGATTGCTGCATTGTTTGTCTTTTCTGCCATCTTTTGGTCGGGCTTTGAACAGGCAGGCTCATCTTTAAACCTTTTTGCTGAGCGCTATACTGATCGTGAGATGTTTGGATGGCTTATGCCGGCAAGTTGGCTTCAGTCGGTGAATGCATTCTTTATTATCACACTGGCTCCGGTTTTCGGATGGCTGTGGGTATGGCTCGCAAAACGCAGTCTTGAACCTTCCACACCCGTTAAGTTTGCTTTAGGATTGATTTTTCTTGGAGTAGGATTTCTGGTGATGATGTTTGCCTCTTATTATGTAGTGGAAGGAAATCAGGTGCTTCCAACATGGCTGATTATGACTTACCTCTTCCATACTATCGGTGAATTGTGCTTGAGTCCGGTAGGGTTGAGTGCTGTAACTAAGTTAGCTCCAAAAAAATTAGTAGGACAAATGATGGGTATTTGGTTTATGTCCATCGCTTTTGGAAACCTGATTGCTGGTCGGGTTGCGGGACAATTTAATCAGGAAGACATTGCGGCCGACCCATCTTTGTTGCCGGATTTATTCTGGATCATTGTGATAACTACAGTGGGTGGTGGACTTGTGATGCTGTTACTCAGCAAGCCTATTCGTAAATTGATGGGTAATGTGAGGTAACTGAAATCTCGACTCCTTTAACAAAAAGGCTTCTTCAATCGAGGAAGCCTTTTTTATTTAGCGATCATCGGCCCATGCAATAGCTGCTTTTACTGCTCTCTTCCAGCCCCTGGTTAATTTTTCAACCTCAGCCGGGTCTTTCTGCCGATTGAATTCTTTATCTGCCTTCCAAAGCTCACGGATTTCTCCGATGTCTTCCCAAAATCCTACGGCCAGTCCTGCAAGATATGCTGCTCCTAATGCGGTTGTCTCTGTTACCTCCGGTCGGATAACGGGAACCCCTTCCAGAAGATCACTTTGAAATTGCATCAGAGTATTATTGGCGGTGGCTCCTCCATCAACCCGCAATTCCTTTACCTCGATTCCTGAATCGGCTTTCATGGCATGTAACAAATCCAATACCTGATAAGCGATCGCATCCTGGGCGGCCCGTGCCAGATGAGAACGGTTGGTGCCACGGGTCATCCCTACCATCATACCCCGGGCATGTTGTTTCCAGTATGGAGCGCCAAGTCCGGCAAAAGCAGGCACCAGATATACTCCACCGGAATCTTCCACTTTATTCGCCAGGTACTCAATGTCTTTGGATTCCTGAATAATGCCCAGCTCATCCCGCAACCATTGCACTACTGCTCCGCCAATAAATACCGAGCCTTCCAGCGCATAATTAATTTCCCCATTCACTTTCCAGGCTATGGTGGTAAGCAGGTTATTCTCGGACTTCACCGGTTCTTCTCCCACGTTCATGAGCATAAAACAACCCGTTCCATAGGTATTTTTGACCATTCCTGGTTCTGTACACATTTGCCCGAACAGAGCCGCTTGCTGATCCCCCGCTATGCCGGCTATCGGAATAGTGCTTGAAAATAGACTGGCTTTAGTCTCCCCATACACTTCACTCGATTCCCTCACTTCCGGCAGCATGTTTTTGGGGATGTTCATGAGTTCCAGCAATTCTTCATCCCACTGCATGGAATGAATATTGAACAGCATGGTTCTGGAAGCATTGCTGACATCGGTGATATGCAAAGCTCCCTGGGTAAATTTCCAAATCAGCCAGGTGTCGATGGTTCCGAATGCGAGTTCTCCACGTTCTGCTTTATCGCGGGCTCCTTCAACATGGTCAAGTATCCACTTTATTTTGGTGGCTGAGAAATAGGAATCGACGATCAGGCCGGTTTTCTTCTGTATCATATCTGCGTGGCCGGCTTCGACCAGGCTGTCGCAGTAATCGGAGGTCCGGCGGTCTTGCCACACAATCGCATTGTAGATCGGCTTTCCGCTTTCACGGTCCCAAACCACCGTCGTTTCCCGCTGATTGGTAATCCCGATTCCGGCTATAGCTTTTCCATTCACTCCCGCTGAAGCAACCGCTTCAGCTGCCACGCCCGCCTGTGTTGACCAAATTTCCAAAGCATCATGCTCAACCCAGCCCGGTTCAGGATAAATCTGCCTGAATTCTTTTTGGGCTACGGAAACAATCTCTCCTTTCTTGTTAAAAAGCATAGCCCTTGAACTGGTGGTGCCCTGATCCAATGCTAATACAAATTGCTCCATTCCGATACCGGTTGTTAATTAGTTACGAGCGGTGGCAAAGCCCTGGGCAAAACCAATCCCGATAAAAAACGACTCCTGTTCAAGCTCATAGCCGGCGTTTAGGTCCAGCTGGGCTCCATCATTTACCACAAGCGCCAACCCGGCTTCTGCATAATGTAAGTTGACATTATTCCCGTCATAGATTCCGGCATAACCCGCATATGCACTTAAGTTTTGTTGATTTGGGAAGCTAAATCCCGGGGTCAATGTAAACAACCAATTATCGCTGAGGTCTCCAACCCCAAAAGTATAACCCAGGTTCGATGAAAGACTCAGATTATTTGTTAAGGATTGGTCGCCCACCAAAAACAAGGTGGGTACTATTTCATCATTCGTAAATGCAGACGCCCCCACCGGCACGCTGATTTTACCGATGGTTGAAATCCTCGTCTGTCCATCCTCAGTCTCATATAACTTATACTTCGCAGCGAGGCCTAAATCCTGAAAACCTGAATTGACGGCATCGGTCTGGTCGAAGTATTGGGTGGAATAGGAATTCAGCAGGGCTCTAAGTTCAAGGTTCTCCATCACCCCAAAGCGCAACAGCATTTGCCCGATATCAAACTGATTAACGGCATTCCCCGTTGAAAGCTGAACGCCCGTTTCCAGGCCAAAAATACCGGCTTCTACCACATAAGAGCCATTGCCAATACCCGGCCTGTCGGGGGTGTAATTTTCCTGGGCAATTGCGTGATTAGAAATGAGAACAAAACAAAAGGCTGTGATGAGATGTGTATATTTCATAGAATTATTTTTGTTCAGATGAATATCTTTAAATATGAATGAAATTACAGAAAAAACACCAATAGCTGCTATAGCTACACCGGTTGGAGAAGGCGGAATTGCTGTCATCCGGGTTTCCGGCAAAGATGCTATTGCATTGGTAAATAAGGCTTTTAAAGGCAAAGACCTAACAAAACCGGACTCCCACACCGTTCATTTCGGGAAGATCATGAACAGTAAAGGACTGCCTGTGGATGAGGTACTGGTGACTCTGTTTCATTCCCCAAAATCATACACCGGTGAGGAGACGGTAGAAATATCCTGCCACGGCGGTGTGTTGGTTACGCAGTCGGTACTCGAAACCATTTTAGCTCTCGGGGTGAAGTCGGCCGAGCCCGGAGAATTTACCCAACGCGCTTTTCTGAATGGCAAACTGGATCTGGATCAGGCCGAAGCCGTTGCCGACCTCATTCATGCCAAAAGCTCGAAAGCGGTGGATGCCGCCCACCAGCAGCTGGAAGGGCGCTTGGGCGAACATATCAAAAGTTTCCGGCAGCAAATTATTGATGCCACCGCCATGGTGGAACTCGAGCTCGACTTTATAGAGGAGGATGTAGAGTTTGCCAACAAGGAACAGCTTCAAAAGCTACTGGAGGAGTTGGATGCCGAAATCACAGAACTGCTTGAGACCTATGAAACCGGTCGATTGGTGAAAGACGGGGTTAGAACAGTACTCATTGGCCGGCCCAATGCCGGGAAGTCCACCTTACTGAATACCCTGGTGGGAAGTGACCGCGCGATTGTAACCGAAATAGCCGGAACCACCCGCGACACCATCGATGCCGACTGGAGTTACGACGGATTACTATTCAAGCTTATTGACACCGCCGGACTCCGGGAAACCGAAGACATTGTGGAGGCAGAAGGGGTGAAACGGTCTCAAAAGGCTTTTGAACAGGCTGATTTAGTGATTTACCTGAAAGATTTATCTCAACCTTTCTCAGAAACTGAGCGGAAGGAAATTGCGGATTTTCAATCGCGGGCAAAAGATACTCCCTTTATCCTCATTGGTACCAAAGCAGATATTGAAGCAGAGCAGGAATGGCGCACCGAATTTGATTTAAAGATTTCGGCCCTTGAGGACGAACGAATCAAAGAGCTGAAGCAGCTGCTTAAAGACCGCGCGTTGGAGAACAAGCATTACGATGCCTCCAGCCTGTTGGTCACCTCTACCCGCCACCGCGATGCCCTCCAAAAAACGAAGGATCATGTTCAATCAGCTTTGCGAGCTTTGGATCAGGGCATGACCGGCGACTTTTTGTCCATAGATTTAAGAGCAGCTTTGAAAGAACTTGGAACCATTACCGGAGAAATCACCAATGAAGATGTGCTGGATTCTATTTTCTCCCGGTTTTGTATCGGGAAGTAGTAAATGCTTTCTTTTAACTCAACTCACACCCAGAGCAGATTGTTACAACGACAATGATCTATTTTACATATACTTATCCATATTTAATTAACTTGTTTATCTTATAAAACCATCATATAAATCGTGCAATTATGAGAAGTGAAAGAGTTTTTAAAGATCGAAGGAGAAATGCTTACTTAGTCGTATTGGGTCTGATACTTTTGTTTTGGGGTGTATCAAAATTTCAAAGTGATAATACTGAATCCCAAGATCCAAAAATTCAGGCTGCTAATAATGAACTCCCTGAAAAGAGAACAACATTTACTCAAACAAACGAGTCAATAAGATTGAATCTTATGGTTGAATTAAGAGAAGATGCAACAGTGGGTGAAAGAGCTGAAATTTGGATAAAGAGCATGGGTTCATGGTACTTGAATAATAAATATGATTCTAATGACCAGATTAATAAGTTTGGTTCAGTATCTACTACTACTCCCAATCTTGAAGTTGGAAAGAATCTTAAATTGTATTTCTATCCTGATGGAAGAGATAAAAATGAGATAGCGTTAGATTTTAAACTTTCTTCAGAATTCTGTTCACAAGGATGTGCGAGAGATGCTTTGAGAATTTCTGTTTTCAATAACAAAGTAACTTTTTTCGGCTTGCCTATTAAAGAAGCTCACGGTGATATTGAAATAGAAAAGAACCGATAATTTGGTTCACATTTTTTCAGATCAAGTAAGCCCTTTCTAACATCCAACCTTTCAGCTATTCCGTATTATCATCCACTGTTCATCCATTCAATAATAGATCAATGAGATTAGTCATACTGCTGCTGGCGCTTACCGTAACTTTCGGTTGTGCTAAAGAAAAAGACCGGGTTAATTATTTACGTCAGGGCTATAAGCTTTTGGATAAGGATAAGTTTCAGGAAGCCGAAACGGCTTTTACAAACGCTTTGGAATATGGGTATGATTACAACAAAGCCTACATTGGGTTAAGCCTGACCATGACCCGCAGTTTTCCCGAAGACAGTGCAGCCTATTATGTGCAGAACTTTAAAGACGCTATTCCATTGCTGGATAATGCCATTGAAGCCGACCCCAACAATCCATACGGATATGCGCTTAGAGGAGAAGCCAAGTTATATTCTTATGACTACAAAGGAGCTATCCGTGATTATGAGAAGCTGGTAACCATGGCACCTGCCAATCCCGGAGGTTTCTTCTTTTTGGGCAAGGCCAAGTTTGAAAGCGGAGATTTTCAGGGAGCCATCAATACGCTTTCTTATGCTATCGGGCTCGATTCTACTCTGTCCCAATCATTTTATATGCGGGCACAGGCCAACGACAGTTTGGGCAATTACAACGAAGCCATTTCTGATTATAATTTTTCAACAAGATTGGATTCCGGCAATACCGAAGTATTCATCAACCGGGGCAAAACCTTCCTTCAGCTTAATGAAAATGTCAGCGCCTGTTCTAATTTCACCACGGCAAAACAGCTGGGAAGTGAATCTGCTGATGCGCTGCTTCAGGATCATTGTAAATAACCGAAATTGAGAGTTTCTGCCAGTTTGAAGTCATTTGGTATTTAAAAAACGGGTGACTATACTAATCAGATAGTATAATTAACCTACTCCGTGATGAAAAAAGCACTCTTTCTGTTTCTATTGTTTTTATTGGCAGGAATAACTGCGAAAGCCCAGCCCGACCTTCAATCTCTTCAGCAAGAATGGGTAGATGCGATCAAAATGGGTGACTCAACATCCGGCTTTTATTGGGATGACCGGAGCCTTATCTATTCAAAAATAAAAACCGGTGATGCTGAAAGCATAATGCAAGTCTTCAAAAAGGAAGAGATTCATAACCTTCAGGGATATTCTCCTATTCAAAGCTTTCAACATGATACATTCAGATATATAACCGTTGGCAAGCTCTTCACCTCAGCGGATTCTTTAATGCTGCTAACCGGCTGGCGCGAAGTGGAGGGAAGCTGGCTAAAGGAAACTGATGTTATCCTGACTTTAGAAAGTGAAACTACTCAGATTAGCTCTGTATCAGACCGGTTATTTGACCAGGAACGTAAGAAATGGGTCGAACTTGCTAACCAACACAATCCGGAAGCTCACATCAAAGTCAGCTATACCGAAGACGCTACCTATTTTGGGAACGGGCGAAAATCAGAAGGACGCCAGGAAATTGCCGAGCGATATTCCTACATGGAAAATCCGAATTACCAGGTAGATCTTGAAAAGGAACGGCTTTGGAGAATCTCTGAAAGCAACGTGCTCGAAATTGGCCGGTATTTTACCGGTGCTGAACGCAGAGGAAATGGCGGGTTATATGTGATTTTGTGGGAAAAACAGGAATCCGGGGAATGGCAGATCGAACTGGACTTTAATTTTTAACTCTGAAGCTATCCGGCCTCGGTATATTTTTTAAAGTTATTCAGAATAGATTGCCAGCCCTCCTTTTGCATATCAACAGGAAGTTCGGTTTCAGCCTCAAAAACCGTCGTTATTTTCGTTTTGCCTTCTTCCTGGTCAAAGTCGGTGACTACTTTTCGGCCATCTCCAAGCGTATAGCTGATTTTCTTTTGGTCGATCACTTCATCATAAACTCCTTCAAAGTCAAAGCCAATGGTACCATCTTTAGCTTCCATCCTGGCGTTATACGTACCGCCGGGGCGCAAGTCGTTCTCAGCGCTTGGACAGTGCCAGTCATCAGAAGCAAAATTCCAGTTTATGATGTGTTCCGGTAAGGTCCAGCAGTCCCACACCTTGCGAATATCCGCATCAACCGTAGCTTGTATAGTGACTTTCATACCGCTCTCCTTTAGCATTCAAACATCATTGCTTGAATTAAATTGGCACCTTTAGCCTAATAAAGAAAATTAACCGGTCATTCGGAACAGTTTTGTGTTAAAAAAAGCTGAATAAAAAAAGTCCTGTGCGCTAACACAGGACTGATTCACCAAACTATCTCAAACAAGTTTTTCAGAAGCTATTCAGCATACTTTCGGCGTTGGTTCCGTAGTCAATTAATTCCAGTGAGGAAATCACTTCTTCACCTTCCATGGTTGAAGATTTAACCACACCTCCCGGCACGGATTCTGAAGTCACTCTCCACAATTTCAGGGAAATCTCCGGAGCTACGCCAAAATCAATAAGGTCGGCCGTAAAGGTGCCTTTGGGTACCTGAACTGAAACTCCTTTTGCTGCAACGGCTCCCTCAATAGATTCCTGCGTCAGCTTTTGAGGCTGCGAATACCAGCCTTCCGACACCGGCTTCTCCTGGGGTTCGGAGTCTCCCATTTTCTCACGCAAACGTACAATTTGCTGTCTTTCTTCCGAAAACAGTACTTCCGCTATGTAAACCGGTTCGTCCTCATCTTCCTCAAACATCACAATTTGCCACCACTGTTGGCCATTATCCAGTTCTTTCAGGAAACCCTTCTTCATGATGGTGCCAATTTCACCTTCACCATCCGAAATCTGCCACTGAGTCCAACCGCCTTCCGGGTAATCTTCTACCTCCAGCTCATACCCGTATCCTGTAAACAAGTAGTTAAACATCATCGGGTACATATTCACGTTCATGTTAATCCCGAAATTCAGGGATGCCATTTGCACCTCTCCGGTCAGCCGGGCGGTAACCGTTTTCTTGTTATCAGCAGGCATGGTCACAATCATATTATTCGGCATATAATTGTCGGCATATACTGCAATATTGTGAATACCCAACGAACCGAACCTGATTTTTGCGGTACCGTCTGCACCTGTGGTGGTTTTCCGGCCATTTGAAGCTTCTACTTGTGCTCCCTGAATAGGATTACCTTCCTGATCCAGTACTTCCACACTCACTGAATTGATGGGCACTTTGTTTAGCATTTCTGCCCCCGGCATCATACAACCTGTAATTATCATTGTTGATACCACACACGCTATTCCTAAAACCCGTCTCATTATCTATCTCCGTTTATTTTCAAATTTAAGAGCTGCCTCTGTTTTACAATGCGAAATAAAATAGAAAAAAGGATCAAATCTGCCACACAAAGCAAGACTTTTTTTGAGGGGAGGAAAGCGATCACGCCCTGTAATCGTGCCAATAAAAAAAAAGCCTCGCTCAACTAAGAACGAGGCTTTAAATTTCTTGAAGTAACCGGCTGTTAGTTGTCGCCGTTGTCTTCGGAATTGTCCTGGCTATTATCCTGCTGCTGTTGCTGAGGAATAGCCGGAGCTGATTGAGAAGGAGATTCAATAGGTGCATTTACACCTCCGCCTTCCTGTAAAATACTCCGTTCTACTTCCCCGCGATCAATCGCGAAGTTAGCGAGCACACAAAGTGCCAGAAAAAGGGCTGCAAGTACCGATGTTGATTTCGACAGTAAGTCAGCTGTTCTTCGGGCTCCGAGACCACCGCCTCCACCGAGGCCGCCTCCGCCACCCATTCCGGAAATTCCTTGTCCCTGTCCCGGTTGCAGTAAAACAACCACGATTAACAGGAAGCAAATAACAGCAATAACTCCTACAATAATATTATAAAGCATGTAATTAGATTCTTAACTTTTTGAGAAGGGTGCAAAGATATCCATTTTTACATACTATCCCAAGCATTGGGACATCAAAATTAATTAAATAACACGGATGCAAGACTTCACAGATCAAATCGCCGATTTCATTGCAAGCTCACCCAGTATAGCGGTACAACTTGTGGAAACCGTTGCCATCATCCTCATCCTCTGGGTTATCCGTATTATTGCCGTCCGTGTTCTCCAGCGAAATGTAGAAGACAAGAAAGCCATCTATAAATGGCGGAAGAACATTACCTACATCGCTTTTTTTATCGGCGTGCTTATTATCGGGCAAATCTGGTTTCTGGCGCTGGGCTCCCTGGGGACTTTTCTGGGGCTGCTTTCTGCAGGTATCGCCATTGCCCTTAAAGATCCGGTAACCGACATCGCAGCCTGGATGTTTTTAATATGGCGAAAGCCTTTTGATATCGGCGACCGCATTCAGGTAGGGAATTCCAAAGGGGATGTCATTGATATTCGGGTGTTTAAATTCACTATTCTGGAAATAGGAAACTGGGTGGATGCCGACCAAAGCACGGGACGGGTCATTCATATTCCCAATCACAAAGTATTTACCGAAGACCTCGCCAACTATACCAGCGACTTTGAGTTTATCTGGAATGAGATGGGCGTACTCGTCACCTTTGAAAGCGACTGGAAAAAAGCCAAGAAAATCCTGGAAGAAGTGGTTGAGGAGAATATGCATGAATTTGTGGAACAGGCCCGGGAGGAAGTCAAAAAAGCTGAAAAATCCTACCTCATTCAGTATCGGTACCTCACGCCCATTGTGTACACCAGTGTTAAAGACAGCGGCATCAACCTTTCCATACGGTATTTATCGGATCCAAGACGAAGAAGGGGCGTTTCACAGGCAATCTGGGAATCCATTCTCGACCGCTTTGATGAGCACGACGACATCGATTTTGCCTACCCAACCATCCGCTACTACGACAACCCCACCGAAGGCAAACCCGGCACAACTTCTTCAGGGAATTAAAAATTCAAAATGAAAAATTGAGAATAGCCTGAACTCATTTTTCATTTTGAATTTAACATTTTTAATTCTTCAGTCGTCTTCCGGCCCGTCGTAGTTGCGGAGTTTTGGGATTGGCTGCACCAGCTCTTTGGAGTTGTTGGAAGGGTCATTCACTAACTCAGGAACTCGAAAAACGGACATATCCGGCAGCAGGTGATTTCCTGAGAACCCATTTTCTAACATTTCAGGAGCATTTCCATTCAACCAGCGTCCGTAATCTTTTTCTTCAAGTATAACGGGCATACGGTCATCCAACGGTTCAACCAAGGCGTTCGCCGGCATGGTGATTACTGCAAATGAGTGGATAAGTCGGCCGTCTTCCTGCTCAAAGGAAGTGTAGATTCCTGCAAAACCGGTTACCTCTGTTGTAAGCACCCGCAGGTAGAAAGGCAGCGGGTCGTCCACGGTTTCCTTCCACTTATAAAACCCGGATACCGGAATGATGCAGGGGGAGGTTTTAGCTAGCTGCTTCAGGTTTTCATTTACAGCAAATTCTTCCTGCCCTATTTCAAAAAAGTCATCATCAGCCTCTTCCTGCTTCAGTCCCCATACCGAACTAACCACCGCCCTGTTATCCCCGTCCTTCACAACAATAGGCATCGTATTACCGGGGATGACGTTATAATTTGGATTGAAGAGGCTTTCAGCATCGGTCTGCCCACCAAATGCTTCCTCAATGATAAATTTATCGGCTTCTAATACGTATCTCTTCATGATATCTTATTTAATCGCAGAGTTCGCTATGTTAACGCAAAGATCGCTGAGTATTATAAGTTATTTACAACTCTGTGAATTCCGTCTTTTAAAAGTTTAACGTTGAAATTAATCAGCAGGCCTAACTTTTTATTCGATAACCTTAAATATGAAAGCAGTTGGGCGTAATGTACTGGCGCTATGCTTTCTACTGCTTTTAACTCGACAACCACCTTATTATTCACCAGCAAATCTAATCTGAATGCCGTATCGAAACGCTTATCCTTGTATTGCAGTGGTACCGGGAGTTGTCTTTGAACATGCAATCCCTTCTGAACAAGCTCAAAGAATAGTACCTCTTCATAAATAGACTCAAGCAACCCCGGCCCAAGTTCTTTATGAATTTCTATAGACGTTCCTATTATGATATTTGACAATTCATTCTCAATCACTCCAGATGTAACTATTAATTAGTGAAATAGTCAACTCTGCGAACTTTGCGACTCCCTCCGCGTCCTTTGCGATTCCCTCTGCGTTTATTCCCCCGTCAATTCCCACCTTATTTTTATTACCTTCCTCCAAAACACTATATCAATCATTACCCATGCAAAATCCATTTTTTAATTCGGAAGAAAACCGGCTTCGATCTTTATTTCGGGTACTCCTGTTTATCTTCTTGTTTGTTTTTATGATGGTAATTCCATCCCTGATCCCCTATACAGCTCTGGATTACATTGGAAGATCCATACTTACCCTTGGGCTGTTTTACATCATGTTCCGCTATGTGGATGGGCGGCCCTGGAGCTTCTCGGGATTAAACTTAGATAGAACCTGGTTTATGGAATGTGCAGCCGGGATTGTTATTGCTGCGGTGGCAATGGGACTTATATTTCTTACCCTGTGGCAAACCGGCGGACTTGAAATCACCAGCTTTAGCTGGAACCGCAGTGGAGAAACTTTTTGGCTTATCCCGCTTTTGATATTTTTTGTGCAAATGGCATCAGTAGGATTTTATGAAGAAGTCATGGCACGAGGGTATTTGCTGCCCAACATCACTGAAGGATTCACTTTTGGCAATATCACCCCTCAAAAAGCCGCTATAATCGCTGTCATTATCAGTTCGGGTATTTTTGGGCTTGGTCATGCCGGGAACCCCAACGCCAACATCACGGCCGTTGTTAACATCGTTTTGGCCGGGGTGATGCTGGCTGTGCCTTTTATTATAACAGGACGATTGGGATTGTCCATCGGTATTCACTTTTCATGGAATTTTTTCCAGGGCGGGATATTTGGCTTTCGGGTAAGCGGAATGGAAGTGCGTAACTCACTGATACAAATTCAGCAAAGCGGCCCTGATTGGTGGACCGGAGCCTCCTTTGGCCCCGAAGCCGGACTTATAGGAGTGCTGGGCATCCTTCTGATTTTAGGGTTGACCGTTCTTTATCTTAAACAAAGCGGTGTTAGAATAGGTTATGCTGATCTTTTTTCGAATACTTTTACAGAGCAGAAGACAATCGCGGAAGAAGCTCCCTGAATTGCGAATGATCGATGGACCGATTAACCGATTTGCGAAATGGTATTCTGTAGTAACCACGACCAACCATCGCGAAGGGTTAAAACCCATTCGCTTGGATAATTGATTACAACCTGCCTCAACCCAGCATCACTCTACCACCTGTCAACCCGGACCTGATCCGGGATCTCCCTTTCTTACTCATACAATAACCAAGGAGTCCTCTTTCCCTGCTGCGGTTGAATCAAATCCAATGCACGAATTGCACGCAGGAGGGAAAGAGACAGAGATAGGGTCTTGCAGTGAAGGTAGCACTATTTTATCCACCCACAACCTTCGCTCCGACGCAGAGCGTCAGGAGCGAGTGCATGGTTTTATTGATCATTTCATTGTGTAGCATGACACAAACATATAGGCATTTTATATGCCGTCTGAGGCGGCATCGCCCCCCGGGCACGGAGCGTAAGTAACCTATAATTACCACCTGTCATCCCGAAGAAATGAGCATAGCGAATGACTGAGGGATCTCCCTGAATTGCAAACGACCGATTAACCGAATTGTGATTTCGTTTTCATCAACAACCATCGCTAAAGAATCACCCTTAAAACGTTCAAAATTCGATGTTCCTTGTTCGATGTTCAAAATCCCTGAGCTTCATGTACATTTTTTGTATATTGTGAAGTCTTTTGATTAAAGACACGATCTTTGAAAATTGAACTATAACGCCAAAATTGAAAGAGGTGTAACCATTGTCTTTTGAAGAATTTGGCCTTAGCCCCGAATTAATGAGTGGGCTGGCCGACGTACGAATTGAAGAACCCACACCTCTCCAAACTGAAGTTATTCCACCGGCACTACAAGGCAGACATATGCTTGTAAAACATGAAGCTGGTGATGACGGTGTATTTTTGATACCTGCATTGCAAAAACTGACAAGCAACGGAGAGGTTTCTGGCATACGAGTTTTAATACTAACACCATCTATTGAGCGAGTTAAGGAAATAGACGAAAAAGTTTGGGCCATGGGCTACCATGCTCAAATAAGTAGTGCAGCGCTTTCCATGAAAGGAATTCGCACCGCTCAGGAAGAAGCTATTAAAGATGGAGCACCGGTTGTGGTGGCAAACCCCGGCCGGCTGATTGAAATACTGGATAAGAATAAGCTGAAGCTTCCCAAAGTGGATCTCGTCATTATTGACGAAGCCCACGGCATGGAGAACTATAACCTGGTGAACCGGGTGAAGGACATCATGCAGTTAACCGAGGGTGAGCCACAAACGCTTATTTTCTCTGAATCCAACAACAAAGCTACCCAACAGCTATCCTCTGCTTTCCTGAAAGATCCGGTGGTTCATGGGTTTGATGAATCCAACGTCAAGGAAGCTACATCTGACTCTGATTCCGACTCCGGACAGAAGTCCGAAGCAAAAGAAGAGTCTAAAGAGCAGACATCCGATCAACAGGAACAAGAAGCGGAAGATTTTGAGCTGGATCAGGAAGAAGTGAACCGCAAACTGGCCGAGGCCAGTGTAAGCGTCGTGCTCAACCCGGAAGAAAATAAAGAGGAAGAGGAAAAAGAGGACGAGCAGGAAGCTAAGGCTGATTCCGATAATGAGAAAGAGCCTACCGTTCCTGAAGACCTGACCCAGGCATACATTTATGTTCCTCCAAGAGCGAAAATCTCTACCCTGCTTGCTCACCTTGAAGATACACTGACAGACAAAATCGTGGTATTTGCTGCTTCCAAGCGCACTACCGACCGACTGTTCCGCATCATCCGTAAAAAAGGATGGGGTGTGGTCAGCATCAACGAAGGACTGAAGCAGGAGTATTATGACGAACGCTTCGGGAAGTTTACTTCCGGCGACATGAAGATTCTGCTGGTTGGCGGACTTTCTGCCACTGAAATAGAACTGAATGAAGTGAAGCAGGTCATCAATTATGACGTGCCTAACGAAGTGGAAGAATATAAATATCGCGCGGAGCTGGTCGGAAATGGGAAAGCCGCCCGTATGGTGTCACTGGTATCCAAAATGGATAAAGATGACATCGACGAGATTGTGAAGAAAGTAGGCTATGCCCCCACTGAAATTCCCCTTCCTGAAGAAGTGAAGGAGAAAAAAGGCCGCAGCAAGAAGTCGGATAAGAAAGATAAAAGCTCCAAGAAAAAGAGCAGCAACAAAAATAAGAAAAGCAAAAACGACGACCGCGACCGCAAGCGACGTAAAAAGCCGAAAGAGAAGAAATCCGCCAACGGACTTCCCCGTCCAAGTTATGACGGGCTTTCCGGTGGAAAAGAAGGAGATAGCAACGGTAAACGTCCAAGCCCAAGCAAATCCGACGGAGCCTTCGGCTGGATTAAGAAGCTGTTCAACTAATGATCACAGAGCTTTTGTGATTTATTAGTACCACAAATTTAAGGCGCATCTGATTATCAGGTGCGCCTTTTTTTATGGCAACTAACCATTAAAGGAGTCCTTTCCCCTTACCAAGGGGAAAGACAGAAAAGGGTCCGCCAGCGAAGGACAACACCCCATAATTAGAGTCTCCGCTACACTACAACAGCAACAGTTATTCTGATTTGCGAATGATCGATGGACCGAACGACCGATTTGCGATTTGGTTTTCAACGATCATAGCCACCATCAACCACCGCAAAGGGTTGAAACCCATTCGCTTGCGTAAAGGAATACATCCTGCCCTGCCTTTGCAAAAACTTCAACATTCAATGTTCGATGTTGAATGTTCAATATTCCACCGGCAAATCCGGGATCTACTATTCCCAGCAACCAACTAACCAAGGAGTCCTCTTTCCCTGCGGCGGTAGACAAGTACAAAATCTTTTACACACTCGCCGGAGGGAAAGAGACAGAGATAGGGTCCGCCGGCTAAGGACAACACCCCACAATTAAAGCCTCCGTTACACCACAACAGCAACAGTTATTCTGATTTGCGAATGATCGATGGACCGAATGACCGATTTGCGATTTGGTTTTCAACGATCATAACCACGATCAACCACCGCGAAGGGTTGAAACCCATTCGCTCGCGTAAAGGAAAACATCCTGCCCTGCCTTTGCAAAAACTTCAACATTCAACATTCAATGTTGAATATTCCTTGTTCCTTGTTCCTTGTTCCTTGTTCCTTGTTCGATGTTCTTATGTTCTTATGTTCTTTATTGAATGTTCAGTGTTCATTCGCTACCATCCATTGCGATATTAATCAAACAGCCCAACCTATGAGTAATGATTTTGCCGGAACCAAAGAGAAGTGGAAAGATCCCAAAACCCGCCGCAAGATAGGCGTTGGTGCATTCATCGCGCTGATTATCGCCGGGGTGTATGCCGGAGTGAACCAGGTTTTTCCTGAGCAAAGCGGACATTACGGATTTTGGTCCATCATGCCGCCGCTGGTAGCTATTGTTCTGGCATTTTATACACGCGAAGTGGTTAGCTCGCTGTTCATCGGGATTTGTTTGGGCGGTGTGATTTCCGGCAAGCTCAATATCGTACAGGATTTCCTGATTCCCTCCGTTGGAACTGAAAGTTTTGCCCTGATTATCATCGTTTACTTATGGGCTTTGGGAGGATTAATTGGCATCTGGACGCGAACCGGCGGTGCGGAGAAATTTGCCGTATGGGCCAGCAAGAAAATGGTGCGCGGACCTCAAACCGCCAAGTTCTTCACCTGGCTGATGGGACTCATTTTCCACCAGGGAGGAACCATCAGTACCGTATTGACTGGAGCTACGGTTCGTCCCGTTGCCGACAAACACAATGTGTCGCACGAAGAGCTGGCGTATATGGTCGATTCCACAGCTTCCCCGGCCGCAACCCTGATTCCATTCAACGTTTGGCCGTTTTACGTGGGCGGACTCATCATCGGAACCCTCCCTTTTCTGGAAACGACTCAGCAGAGTATCGCCTTTTTCTTCACTGCCCTGCCCTATAACTTTTATGCGATTTTCGCCATCCTGCTCACCCTTGCTTTTGCGTGGGACAAGTTCCCTTTCGTACCCGGAAAGAAAATGAGAGCCGCCATCAAACGCGCCCGCTCAGGACAAGGCCTCGATCGTGAAGGTGCTACCCCCATGGCTGCCGATGAGCTTACCAAAAGTGCTGTTCCCGAAGACTACAACCCCGGACTCATCGACTTTTTTGGCCCGATTGGAACATTGCTTGGTGTTGCCATCATCCCCTATGTTGTCACCTATTTTTTCCTGGACATGGGCGAAGATTCTGTGCTGTTAATTGCAGAGGCTTTTGTGCTTGCGGTACTGGTTGGATTTGGAATCGCTTTAGCCAAAGGCATGAACCTTCAAGAGGTCGTTGATGGATTTATTGACGGATGTAAAGGCGTCACCATCGGGGCAATCATCCTGGCCCTGGCCGTCACCCTTAAAGAAGTGGCTGATGCCGTCGGAACCGCCGCTTATGTGGTCGATACCGTCGGCGATGTAATCCCGGCCTTCCTTCTGCCCGGACTGTTGATGATTCTCTGCATGCTGATCGCCTTTTCAACCGGCACTTCCTGGGGAACTTATGCGGTGGTATTTCCGGTCGCCATCCCGCTGGCCTGGGCCGTGGTACCGGACGTATTTTTCCTCACCCTATGCTTTTCAGCGGTAATCGGCGGATCCGTATTCGGAGACCAGTGTTCCCCCATTTCGGACACCACCATCCTCTCCTCCCTCGCCACCGGCTGTGATTTGATGGACCACGTGCAAACCCAATTCCCCCTGGCCATCCTCGCCGGAACCCTCGCCGTCATCTCCTACGCCGCCATGGTGCTACTATTTGTGTGAAACCACCTGTTCCGGCATCTACCACCGCAAAGGGTTGAAACCCATTCGCTTGTGTAAAGGAATAGAACCTACCCTCATCACGCGCCATCCCAGACCTGCCTATGCCGGCAGGCAGGCGAAGTGTAGCGAAGATCCGGGATCTCTTTTTTATGGCAACCAACCATTAAAGGAGTCCTTTCCCCTTACCAAGGGGAAAGACAGAAAGGGGTCTGGTAGCTAAGGACAACGCTCATCAATTAAAGCCCCCAAACGCCCCTGATTCGCGAACGATCGATAGACCGAACGACCGATTTGCGATTTGGTATTCAACGACCATAACCACCATCAACCACCGCAAGGGTTGAAACCCATTCGCTTGTGTAAAGGAATACATCCTGCCCTGATCACCCGTCATCCCTGGCCTGCCTTTACAAAAACTTCAACATTCCACCGGCATATCCGTGACCTTCTATTCCCGGCCACCAACTAACCAAGGAGTCCTTTCCCCTTACCAAGGGGAAAGACAGAAAGGGGTCCGCCAGCTAAGGACAACACCCTTCAATTAAAGACCCCAAAACGCCCCTGATTTGCGAATGATCGATAGACCGAATGACCGATTTGCGATTTGGTTTTCTACGACCATAACCACCATCAACCACCGCGAAGGGTTGAAACCCATTCGCTTGCGTAAAGGAATACATCCTGCCCTCATCACCTGTCATCCCGGACCTGCCTTTGAAAAAAACTTCACCATTCAATGTTCGATGTTGAATGTTCAATATTCCACCGGCTGATCCGTGACCTCCCATTCCCGGCCACCAACTAACCAAGGAGTCCTTTCCCCTTACCAAGGGGAAAGACAGAAAGGGGTCTGCCAGCTAAGGACAACACCCCACAATTAAAGACCCCAAAACGCCCCTCATTTGCGAATGATCGATAGACCGAACGACCGATTTCGATTTGGTTTTTAAGACTTTACCCAACGATCAACCACCGCGAAGGGTTGAAACCCGTTCGCTTGTGTAAAGGAATACAACCTACCCTCATCACCCGTCATCCCTGGCCTGCCTTTACAAAAACTTCAACATTTAATGTTGAATGTTGAATATTCGATATTCCACCGGCAGATCCTTCGCTACGTTCAAGATGACAGGGGCGTTGTTATACTATCTTATCCGTCCCCGGCTGGCGGACGGGCCTTACTCTTTAAGTAAATGTTTGATTACTTCTCCGCCTCGTCGCCGGAAAAGGTCTCATTCAAAAAGCCCTTCATCTCCTCCCAACTCAGGCTGTCGGCCTGGGCGTTGTAGGCCAGCGGGAGGTCAAACTTCTGGCCGAGGGAATCGGCGGCGGGGTTAGTGTAGGCATGTTGGGCGCCGTCGTAATTGATGTATTGATAGTCTGCGCCCAGTTCTTCATAAGCACCGGTCAGGTTGGCCACCTGCTCTTCCGTCACAAAGGGATCATCGGCGCCATTTAAGATCAGGATGCGGGAGGAGAGGCTGTCCTGAGGCATCACAGGGAGTTGGAGACCGGCATGAAAAGCAGCCACGCCATCCAGATCGGAGCCGGAGTTGGCCATGGCCAGGATCACACTTCCTCCAAAACAATAGCCGATAGCCCCGATTTTAGTGGAATCCACATTACCCCGGTTTTTGAGGGTTTCCAGGGCCGCATTAAACCGTGCTTTGGCCGTGTCGAAATTGCTCATCACGTTGTTGGAGAACTTCATGGCATCATCAGGATGGGAAGCCTGCTTGCCGTTTCCGTACATATCCACGGCAAGGGCTACATAGCCGAGCTTGGCCAGTTCATCCGCTGCCCGGCGTGCATGCTCATCGTGGCCCCACCACTCATGCACCACCAGCACCCCCGGGCGCTTGGCAAAGTTGTTTTCGTCCTGACTGATATACCCGTTCATGGTAATCTCATCGGTGGAGTAGCTGATCTCCTGCCCCACTACATTTTTATCATTGGTGCTGTATTTGCTATCGCCACACGCTGTGATTAAAAATAAAACAGGTGCAAGCAGTATTAACTTTTTCATCTGGTAAATCCGGGGTTCGTTTGGTATTCTTCATTCATTTAGTTGATGGGTATAAAAGTATTCGGGAGAGAATGGTTCCAGCCGTGTCATAGGCTTTGCTTATGGGGGTGATGGGATACATGCAGTTCAATCTATACTCTTTTCAAAAACTCTTAGATGCTTTTAAAAAGGCATCTATGTGAAAAAATATTTTCGTCTATACGTTTTGGAATTTTCTTCTAAATAGAAATTTTCAAAAGTCTTGATGATTTTTTCAGATAAGATTTAGCCTTTTTGAAAACAGTAAGCTATCATTGGGCACATGGAAAAAATCCCTGCTCACATATTGGAGCTGTTTAGAAATCTCAACAGCGATAAAAACCCTAAATACTGGGATGAACGTACCAAAGGCAGAGCTCCACATAAACCTTTTTTACTGCTTAGTATTCTGGATGGAGCAGAACAGGGATGGATTGCAAGCAATCAGATAACATTGACTCAGGAGCTGGTTGAAACCTTTTTCACGTACTGGAATGCCATTATGGGAGAAGAACGGTCAACAACAATCGCTTTGCCTTTCTTTTATATGAAAAGTGAGGATTTCTGGAAGCTTGAATACAATCAGGGTTATCCTGAATATTCAAATGCCCCGTCGCTTGGCGGACTTCAGGAACGTGTTTCCCATGCCGTGATTGACCCAAGCTTTTTTGAGTTATTCCTAAATTCAGAGACGAACCATCAGCTGCATTCTTTTCTTGCCCACACCTATTTTTCTGATGAGATAGCCAAAGAAGTTTTAGAGATTAGTTCAGCCAACGTTCAGTCATATCAATACACGAGAAGACTGGTTGAAATTGCCGCCGAGCCTTTCGTAAAGTTCCATGGAGATAAAACCGATAAACAGAAATACCGGACGGGTAAATATCAGGTCCGAGAACAGGGATTTTCAAGAATTGTAAGAAGTAATTATAACTATACTTGTGCCCTCTGCAGAAACCGGGTTGTTACGCCGGGAGGAAAAACACTGGTTGAAGGAGCTCACATCATTCCCTGGAGCAAAAGCAGAAATGACGATCCAAGAAACGGCATTTCTCTATGCCGTTCACATCACTGGATGTTTGATACCTTTATGTTTACTGTGAATCCGAATTTTAAAATTCAATTTTCCCGCTGGCTGAAAGACCAGAAAAATGAAATCGGAGAACTTTGGGAGCTGAGCAATGAATCCATTCTACTGCCTGAAGAATCATTTCGTCCCTCAGGACAAGCTTTGGAATATCACAATGAGAAGTTTGAGGAATTTCAGGAGAGTTTTTGATTATGGCAGACGTTCATGAACCGGAAACGCGCAGTTATAATATGAGTCAGATTAAGGCTAAAGACACCAAGTCTGGAATAATTGTGAGCAAATTTCTGGATTCAAATGGTTTCAATATGGATGAAGCAGCCGTACAAAATGTCTTCCATACACAAATTGACGTTATTCCGAGATATAAAGGAGATGTGGAAAATCCACAGGGTGGGATTAGAAATGTTATTCCAGAGATAGGAGATTATTGAAATGCGTACCGAATTAAAAAAACATTTCTTTAATTTTATCTTCTAAATTTGGACGAAAGACAGTTATAATATTTGGCAGACCTTCAACTAATTCATCCAAATCTGTCGAATTATCTTGACTATAAAAAATGATGGGGATGTGTTCAAGATGCTCCTCCTCTCTAATTTCCTTAATGTATTTATCCCCATTGTACGGTTCCATATGATAGTCCATAACGATACAATCAAAATCATAATTTTCTGCTTTCCATGTGATATCCATATCCTCACCATTTAAAGCTGGGATAACCTTTAAGTTAATTTTATATTTATTAGCTACAATAATTAGGTTGTCTTGAGCACTCTTAGCCCAAGGAGCCATATCATCAATCCAAAAAAGTTTTATTATTTTCATTTCTAACTATTTAAAGGTTAGTGTGAAGCAAGCCCCGCTATCTGGGTTATTTGTTGCCGAAATTGTTCCTTTCATATCATTTATAATCTGTTTGACATGATATAAACCAATCCCTGATCCGTCAGTTGTAGTAAATCCTTGGTTATATATTTGATTAATTATTGATTTATCAATCCCTGTTCCATCATCAATAAATTTAATAACTAAATTACTTTCTTTTTTGTCAATGGACACAGTCAAATTATCGGCATCTGCTTTTTTAGCATTACTTACGATATTGTCGATTACAATATTAAGTTCAATTGGCTTAAGCTTTTTCTTGAATTGATCGCTGGTCTTTGAATCAATTTTTATATTTAGAGTCTTATCTGTAACCGTTGGAATTATATTACTTATATACTCTTGAATATAATTATTCAAATCGACTTCTATAGTTTCTGTCTTTAGTTTAAAATTAGCCTTTGTTGCAAAAGCTACAACATTAAGTATTTTTTTTGTCTCAAAACTTATTAGTCTAATTATATCCTTTAACTCAGAACTTGATAACTCAATATCATTTTGAATTCTTAGTGAAATGCCTTTTAAATTATTGTCTATTGTTCCAGCATAAATACCAACATGATGAAGTAAACTTATAACCTCTTCATATTCGGAAGTGTTGATTGATTTAAGAAAAAGGTTTTCAGAGATTTGATCTCTTAATTTCTTAGTTGCCTCTTCAGCCTTTTTCTTTTCTTTGTCAGCTTGTTTTTCAGCTTCTCTTCTTGCTTCTTGTATTTCTTCTAACTTACTTGAAGCTTTTTCAGCCTGTTCAATTAAGGATTCATCTCCAGATTCAAAGGCAATTTTATTGAGATTCTTAACAACAGATTCGGCACTTCCTTCCTGACTTACTTCTAGAATTTCTAAAAAATTGTCGGGCACATGAAAATTAATAATTTCATCACTGCTAGTTAATCTAGCAATTAAATCGGTAACTCTTGATTTAAAATCTAAATCATTAATTTCTTCATCTTCAATACTTAATCCCCACTTTTGGACTTCTACTACATATTTTTCAAGTCTTCTAAGGTTCAACCAAAAAAATTCTTCTAACTCTTCATAAGTATCTGTCTTCTTGAGTCCATCGCCTCTGCTAGAGGTTTCTTTTATTTCTTCACTCTCACTATAAACCTCAATACTACCCATAAGCTCCCTGTTTCCTAGAAAGCGCTTATATCCTTGGGCTTTTCTTACATCAACCTTAAAAGGATCTTCACCAGGTTCACCATATGGGTATACTCTAAAGCCATTTTTATAAAGAAAAACATGTCCATAGTTTACTGACTGTACCCCCATCTTAGAAGTGAAAGTATATTTAGCAGAACGATTTAAGTAATATAAATTACAAGCTATATTATCTAATCTAGTGAATTTATTTTCCTCTATAATACGATATATCAGTGATCCCCCATCAAATAATTCTGTTTCGATTTTTGTTCCATCATCTATTATTCTTGACCGAATTTTTGAGGTCTTTAGTTCTAATGTTTCAAAAATGAAGTTTTTAATTTCACCATTTACAATTTCATAGTAATCATCGTAATCCTTATCTCTCTCTTCTTCTTCAGGAACTTCCAGAGTAATTTTAAATTTTTGATCTCCTCTTGCTTCTTTTGGGTTTATTAATTTGGCTAGTGAGTCTTTTAATTTTAGGTATTTATCTCTGTCCCAGTTACTTCTAAGATTCTCTATTACTAATACTGTTCCGTGATCTAACCCAAAACTATTCTGATCCTTCGTTTCATGTAAAACACTGACATTAATAAATTCTTCTTGACTATTTTCTTCGAATTTCTCCCAATTGGTTATTAAAACTTCAGTTTTAGGATTTTTTTCTTGCTTAGTAGTCTCAAGCATCAATTCCGAACCCAGCTTGTCACAAGAAAAACGACCTATACCTTTAGCTCCAGCAAAAAAATTATTGTCACTTATTCTATCTCTATAGTCATAGTTTTCATCTTCCGTCCCCTCTTTTTTTGCAGAATAAGCAACAAATAGCCATTTATTTAAAAGATCATCATAATTCATCCCTTTACCATTATCAATAATGGTAATTTTTCCATTCCCATCCTCGATGTTTTCGAATCGTACAGTTACTTCAGTTGCATAGGCATCGAATGAATTTTTCACAAGCTCAAATACAGCTATGTAATCATCAGTAATTAAGTCTTTGCCAATTATATCTTTTAAACCGGAGCTTATCCTAAATTCTAGTTCTTCCATTTGGACTAAATTAATTTGGCTAAAGAATTAGCTGCTTGTTCGGCAAAAAGGGGTGGTATTGCATTTCCAATTTGAGAATATCGAGGAACTTCTTTTGTTCTTCTCTTTCCCCCAGTAGTGTATTTTCCTTTTATTTCATACCAATCATCAAAGGATTGAACTCGTGCATACTCTCTAACAGTAAGTACTCTTGGCTCCGAATAATGAATATAATCATCAGGTAAAGTTGTTAGGGTAGGGCTTACATCATCTTTATCTAAAGGAATAATCGTATGTTTTTTTATTGAATATTGTTTTCGGATATCCTCATCCAAATCTTTTCCTTTCTCAGCTTTACTGAGAATAACCTTGAACCGCTCCACTGTACTTGATCTGTGATTAACAAAGCGATGGCTATCGGCAACTTTTCCTTTAAGCCGTTTGCTTTTTCTTAATAATCTTTGGTAGTCAGAATTGGGTTTATCATAAACACCTGCCTGAAAGCTTTTCGTATCAGGGGATTGTTCAGTTCCATGCTCCATCAAAAGATCGCTAATAGCATCCTCAAGTTTTACTGGAACAGAAAGATCCTTAGAAGCTAAAAAACTATCTACATTAGCTTCAATTTGGCTAAAGAATTTCTTAGAACTTTTATTCAATTTTTTATCCACTCCAACAAGAATAAATCTTGTTCTTTTTTGAGGCACTCCAAACTTAGAGAAATCTATCATCTTGCCTTTTACATCATACCCTAGTGCATTGAGCCTTTTTAAAACATAGTTGGAGTACTTCTTGCCTTTTGATTTATTTTTTTGGAATTCTTGGGTAAAACCTTTCACGTTTTCGAAAAAGATCACTTTTGGCCTCACAAGCTTTACAAACCTCACATAATCCTTTATAAGGTCATTTCGCTTGTCATCTTCTTTTCTTCTTCCTGCATTAGAAAAGCCTTGGCATGGTGGTCCTCCTACAACTAAGTCAACCTGACCTTGCAAGCTTTCTAGTTCATCTCGATAATTATTCAGTATAGTTGTAATGCTATAATGCCTTCGTTTCAACCATTCAGGCCACCTAAAATGATCGACTTTATCAATAAGGTTATGCTTAAGAGTTTCAAAGGCCATCGGGTCTTTTTCAATAGCAAACAACCCTTCCCACTTACCAGAATTATAAAGGCCAAGCGACATTCCCCCACATCCTGCAAACAAATCTATGTAAACCTTTTTAGATGACATACTTTGGGCTTTTACTTTAAATATAAAGAAAGGAGCAATTAGCAAAACCTTCTAAAATAAGCATTATAAAGGCTTTCTCCCTATTGGGAACTAAAATTTGTGCGTAATAATTTAACGTCTAACAGTGTCAAAGCATGTCATCTTAAAAATGCTATTTTGATAATTTATCAAAATAGATACACTGCTCAGAAAGCAAACATTTTTCACAAAGGGGAGATTTTGCTTCACATACTAGGCTCCCAAAATCTAGAATACCCCAATTAATCTCTTTTGACTGAGGATTTTCAACCACTTCTTGGGAGAGTTCCTGCAAATAAGGATCATACCTAATATCAGCCAGCTTTCTTTCACCAAAAAAACGTTCCAGAACTCTGGCCATATTTACATCTAAAAGAGGAGATGGCTTTTTCAAAATGAAAAGCTCGTACGCATTGGCATTGTATTGTCCCATCATCGGCATTTCTTCAACCCTATCCCTTTTTACTGGAAATCGACCTTTTCTCTCTTTCATTTCTTGAGCTAATTTATAAAGTCGTGTGCCTCGCTGTTTGTACAGGCCAGTCGGTTTTAACGTTTCTTGTAATTCTTCTTTTGTTGCTTCACCTAATTTCTTCCAAGAGGGGTATTTCTTAATGAATTTGGGAAAAAAATTAGCTACCGTTTCTGCCCTGGTTCTTTGCAATAAAACTTCAGAAATAATCTTTTCATAATTTGTAGCAGATTTATTTCTCCATGGGAAATGGCGGCCATTTTCCTCATACCACTCAAGAATTTTATCTTGGAAGAATTCAATTTTTTCTTTTTTCACTTCCATAGATAATTGCTCTGGGAATTGAAAAGGAGCCTCAACTCAAAGATTGAAAAACACCACATCTCGGTGATACTCCAAATACGGCTGATGCGACTTTTCAAACCTTATCTTCATATCGTCCTCAATCCCTAAAATTTTTGGACTTTCAAAAAACTCCGAAATTAAAATTTTACCTTTCCCATCAAATGAAATAAACCCGGTATCGAAAGCCTTATCCAAATTTGGGGTAAGCAATAAGCCGTTATATTTATCCAGTCTTTCTTGGTTATTTGACTCTCTCCAAGGTTTAATATGAGAGGCTATCAACATCGAATGTTTTTTATATCCGGTCACAGCACACCCCTTCCAATACGATATAAGGTTGTCTCTAAACGCACCTTGTCCGATACGGTATTTGACAAGAGCTATTTTATCAGTCTCACTATAAGAAATATCCGTAATTATGTTCTCGAGGTCTTGTGCCAATTCGTTTGAGGCTTCTCTCAAATATTCTGAATATTTATCCAGAGCATTGCTGTACATATTATTGCCCTTAGCATTTCGCTCTTGAAAAATGGAAAGACGCTGAATTCTTTCTGATAACTTTTCAAACTCTGTTGGGTCAGAAATTTCAATTAAAGAAGAATCTGAATCTATCAACCCGGCTTCTCTTGCCCAATTTGAAATGGAACCAAATATGGCTCCTGAATAATTTCTAGCCGATCCTTCTGAAAGTCCTATCTTTTTAATCCACCTTTTAAAAGTCATTCTGATAATTGTTTATTCCAAACAGTAAATAATCTAAAATTAAAATAGATAAATGTTTAGGAAGTTTTTTAAAATATAAGCACATCAAGAAATCCGCCCACCGGCGGATTGCCAACCGACCTGCTCGGGCACGGTGGTTTAAAAGATGCGGGAATTCAACTACATCGACACATCCTCAAAACGTGTCGAAATCATCGACATATCAGGAGGAAAGCAGCTCGTAGAGACGCGTATTCAGGTATAACATTTCGCGTCCCACCTGTTTGCTCTTCAAAATTCCGGCCCTCTCCAGTTCTTTTAAATAGTCGGCTGCGGTCTGTCGCTTGGCCAGGTTTCGGTCTACCAGGAATTTAACTTTGCAATAAGGCTGTTCAAAGAGCAACTCAATCAACTCCTTGGAATACACCCGGTCGGGCAGCTTGTGTTTGGCTTCTTCCAGGATTTCATCCAGCAGGATGCGTATGTCATCGATCCGCTTCATGGTTTTTTCGGCGGTTACTTCCACGGCCTTTAACATGAAAATGAGCCAGGGTTCCCAATCCTGTTGTTCGGTCACCCCCCGGAGGAGGCTATAATATTCCGGCTTGTGGGAAATCACATTTTCTGCGTTATGGTAGGGTCTTAAAATAAAAGAGAAGAAAGGTATTCTCCTGCAGGCCAAGTCTTAGCTCAAATCAAGGGAAGGGAAGCAGGAGCTTCCGGGATGGCGTTCCGAAGGTGGACCTTCGGAACGAGAACATAGCAGTTGACGAAGAATCTCTTTGATGTGCGAATGATCGATGGACCGATTTGCGATTTGCGAATGGGTTTAATGCAAAGGGACTGTAACGAACTTTGATCCTAATCAGGGAGATTGCTTCGTCGTTATACATCCCAAACCAATCATACCCAACAGCCTCCTCGCAATGACTGGTCTTATAAAACCCATAAACCTCGATCCTGATCACTGATCACTGGTCATTGAAATTTGGAACTTGAACTCACTCCACCAAAATCCACTCTTCCTGAGGAGGAATCAAAAACTCGGCGCCATCTTCGGTTATCACCGCCATTTCCTCTACCGAAATCGTTTTATAGGTGCTGTCGGTGAGCGGCCAGCTGTGGAAACCGTCGAAAGCAAACACCATCCCGGGCTTAAGGAACTTCTGGGCTGAGGGGCGCTGCCCCGGGATATGGGAACCGCCTAAATTGGGTCCGGTGTCGTGAGCTACATACCCCACCGGGTGACCAGTACTCCACATCACATATTCCGATCCGTTTTCTTCCATGAGCTTTCGCTGGGCGGCATCTACATCTTCCCCGCGCATGCCGGGTTTCATAGCGTTGAAAGCCGCACGGTTTCCGGCTTTGGCCGACTCCCAGTAAAACTGAATGTCTTCCGGGGCTTCGGTTTCTCCTTCTTTTAATACATAGGCAAAACGCTGGATGTCACTCACCCACCGGTCATACAATTTAATCCCGAAATCGGTTTGGATTACATCGCCGGGCATAATCACTTTGTCAGTGGCGTGGGAGTGTCCGCGGTCGGCGCCGGAGTTCACATTTGGATTCTGCGTGGGATTCCAGGCCTCGCCCACTCCGTACTCTTCCATTTTTGCATCCATGAAGGCCGCTACTTCGGCATCGGTGGTTACCCCGGGCTCAATGATTTCATAAGCTTCAAGCTGCCATTGGGCTGTCAGCTCTGCAGCTTTGGTCATGATCTCTACCTCACGGGGCGTTTTCACCGACAGCCACTCATAAATCAGCTCATCCGATGATACAAGCCGGCTGGAAAGCTCAGCACCTAATGCTTTTTCCAGTGACTGCCGCTGAGTGAAACTGAGTCCGTCAGCCTGGGCGTTGGAGGCAGATGAGTTTACCGCAATGGTTTCGAAATCCTTCTGACGGATGAAATCTGCTGCCTGCTCCATAGCGGACCGGCCCCGCTCTACCGGAATTACCTCATCATGAATATCCAGTTCATCCAGGGCGGTAGCTTCCCCAACGGGCGAATATACCCGCGAATGAAAACCGTCTTCATCCCGATAGAATAGAAAGGCCGCCGTACCTCCGGCATTCTCCCCCCCAATGTGATCCGCGATGGGGTCGTTGTTATTCTCCCGGCAGATCACAATCCAGGCATCTACTCCGGCTGCTTCCATGGCCTGCGGTAACAGGGTAGATATCCGCTCCTTCCGTATTTCCGGCCATGGCGACTCGCCCCACTCAATCGGCGGCTTGGTTTCAGAAGTACAGGCAGTTGTAATAATCAGAAGAGCACAGAAATAGCGGAGCATGGCTTGTGTTATAGAGTTTGAGATTGTTGAAGAATGAGGGAATATGAACATCCAACAAGGAACATCCAACATTGAAATCGTAAATCGGTTATTCGGTCTATCGATCATTCGCAAATCATAGAGATGACGAGTGGGTAAGTTTAACAACACCCATTTATCTACAAACCTGAGCGGAGTGAAGGATCTGCCGGTGGAATATTGAACATCCAACATTGAATGTCGAAGTTTTTGCAAATCGGAGTAAATGTAACGGTGTTGTCCTTAGCAGGCAGACCCCTTTCTGTCTTTCCCCTTTGGTTAAGGGGAAAGGACGCCTTTATTGATATTCGGGTAAAACAGGTGGGCCCGGAATGACGTAGGGGGGCTAAATTAGACTTTTTGAGTCCGGGATTTACTCCAGCTCTATTTTGTTTGACATATAATTATCGTAGTACTTCATATGGATGACTTCACCTTTGTCATTGCGGATGAACCGCATGCTTTCGCCATCTTCTCCGTTATCGCGGATACGTACAAAATGGTCTTTATCCACCCGGCGGTATTTGGAAAAATCTCCCGGGTTATCGGCCGGAAGCCCCATCCTCACCAGCTTATCACCCCAGGTGCCTACATAGCTGATGCCTCGACCAACCTGTCCCTCATAATAACCGGCATATGCTTTCAGCTCCATAGCCAGTTCTTCATCGGCCTCTTCAATACTCCCGGCTTTGGATAAAATAGCATGGATGCCCCGTGCGTATTTTCCGGGACTGGGATTATTACTGTTAGTCATCACCGAGTAGGCTCTTTTTGATTCCGGATTCATCATCAGCGTGCTTCGGTAACCGGGGCAATAGCCTCCATGGCCGACCCATTTCTTATCGCCGGGACCTTTATACACTGAAAATCCCAGTCCCCAGCTGGTTCCAAAATCGCTATCCATCCAGTGAATGTTGTGCATGTTTTTAATGGTGGAGGGATGCAGGATCTCCTCTTCTTCCGCATCATAAAGCCGAAACTGCCATGCAGCAAAATCCGCCAGGTCTTCTACTGTAGAGCTGAATCCCGCTGCCGGGGTTACCCCATTGGGATCAAACAAATCCAATTTATGCTGTTTGCCTTCTATGGTTTCAACGGTATAGCCTACGGCGAGCTGACCGCCCCATAAATCTTCCGGCATATCGGGACGGGTATCGTCCAGCTCCAATGGTTCCAGGATGTGTTCTCTTACATATTCATCATAAGTCTGCCCGGATACTTCTTCCACAATATATCCCAGCAAAGTCATTGCCAGGTTACTGTACTGAAAGTAAGTGGACGAAGGATACAGCGTCTCCTGTTCATTCAGGGATTTCAGAATTTCCTCTTTGGTCGGGAATTCAAGGCTGGTGTCAGTCCAGTGCGAATAGGCATTTTCGCGCGGTAAACCGGAAGAATGGGTAAGCAGATTACGAATGGTAATAGGGCCACTCAGCTCGAATTGCTGTTCAAGGTCATAACCGGGCATCACATCTTCCAGCCGGTCATCCAGCCGCAGTTTTCCATCTTCATATAAATTCATAATTGCGATAGACGTAAATAGCTTGGATATGGAACACACGCTGCAAATGGTGTTGGTTTCCATTTTCACATCCTCATCCGGATTTGCTTCTCCGTAGGCCCCTTTCCAAATCACTTCCTGGTCTTCCAGCGCTATGGCACTGATGCCGGGTATTTCATCAAACTTCTGCATGGCGTCCATCCACACTTCCACCAAAACAATGGCCTCTGTGTAGTCTGTTTTGGACTCTTTTTCCCCGTTTTGTTTTTCCTGTGCATATAGTCCACTGCCCGCTGTTAGCAGACAAAGCAGCAGTATTGTTTTCTTTCCCATGATCCCCGGATTAGATTAGTGTTGAATGCATGGAATTGAAGCAATTATAACCGTTTTTGCAAGAACGATCTGCCTGCGGAACATTGAATAAGGAATATTCAACATTCAATGTTGAAGTGAGGCAGATCTGTCTTATGGACAAGCGAATGAGCTTTAACCCCTCGCTTAGCGAATATCGAATTTTTAATTACCTGACATCTATAATCCTCAAGTAGCGAAAGATCTGGTTATTCTGGCAGTGTTACCCTTCGCTATAGGACCCCTTTCTGTCTTTCCCCTTTGGTTAAGGGGAAAGGACGCTTTTTTTGATATACAGATAGAACAAGGATATCCCGGATCTTCGTTAAACTTCGCCGACGATGATTCTTAGAACATCTAACAGGGAATATTAAAGTATATCATCACCCCGCGGCGAAAGCCGAGATCTGTTTGGTGGATGCGAGCGAACTATAGTAAGAGACCAGCTACTTGTACCCATGGCTTATAGACTTCCCATGTGAATTGATTAATCAAATCTGGTCATTGGGATTTGGTGCTTGGAATTTAGAATTCCCTCTAAATCACTTCTTCCACATAACGCTGCACATCAAATTCATCCATGGGAGCCGTTTTCCTCAGGTACAACGGATGGTGAGGGTGTCCGGCTTTGGAGATGCGTCCGCGGGTATAGAACCGGTTGCCGTTGCCTGAGATGGCATCATAAATATCTTGCAGGCAGCGCGACAGGTACGGTCGTTTTTCGATCAGCGTACCCCAGGCACACCAGATGTCGGCAGAAAGATGGTTGGTTAGTTCCGCAATCACTTCCACATTCTTCTCGTGAATTTTCTTCTGGAAGTTTTTGTGCATTTTATCCGGATTGGTGGCCCGCTGCGGATAGAGGTTGAACATGAGCCAGCCGTCGTAATCGTTTTCCATCGCAAATCGGGCTACAGATGCCACGGTGGGATCCAAATCTCCCGGCTTGGCCGTGGAGGGATTCACCCCAAAACAAATCAGCGGATTATCGCCTTCCTGCCCCAGCGAATAACGGGTCAGTGGTTCATCGTGATGGTAAATCCAGGAGCGGTTGGGGTACATGAAGTGAGGTTTTATTACTTCGTTTATTTCAAGGGGATGAATATCCAAATTCCAAGCTTCAAATTCCAAGTACCAAATCATAATGACCAAAGGGACATGCAACAAGGAACATTGAACGTTTAATGAGGAAAGTACTTCAACCACCCATTCAAAGTTCAAAGTTGGGTGTTCCTTGTTGGGTGTTCATCTTTCCTAATTTCTTCCTACTTTTTTCTATGGCAAAATCCATTTCCAAAAAAATTCAGAAACACCTTTCTCAGAGCCTGGCTGATTATTTTGATCCGGATGCTTTTTTCATTCTGGGTGTAAGCGGCGGTCCCGATTCGATGGCTTTGCTCTATCTTTTTCATCTGCTGGAGCAGGAGGCGCTGGTGGTTCATGTGAATTATGGCAAGCGAGGGAAGCAGGCGGATAAGGATCAGGAACTGGTGGAGCAGCTGGCTTTTCAATGGGGGTTTGAATGCTGTTCCATTCGGCTGAATCCAAAGGAGGCAGAAGGTGAGAACTTTCAGAACTGGGCGCGCAGACAACGGTATCAGTTTTTTCGGGATTTGAAAAGTGATTCCGGTGCAGAGGCGATCGTAACCGCTCATCATCAGGACGACCAGGTGGAGACTATTTTGCAGAAGCTGTTTCGGGGAAGCGGACCGGCTGCATGGCAGGGAATGAGAGAGTGGGATGGCAAGCTATTTCGTCCCCTGCTCAAGTTTGATAAAGAAGATATTCTCGCTTTTTGCGAAGCAGAAGCTATTCCCTACCGCACCGATGAAAGCAATAAAAGTTCTGATTATGCGCGAAATTTCATCCGGAATGAATTCGCCCAACAAATAGACAACCTGCTCCCCGGCTGGAAGCAAAACATTCTGAACCTCCCGGAACAGGGCAAATTATTTGAAGCGAGTATCACGGAAATCACTGAGCAGGTGACGAATAACAACAGCATCAACCTGAAGAAATACGCTCAGCTTCCGCAAATCCTGAAACCAGCTGTACTCAAAACAATGCTCGATCAATTCGGGCTGGAAGGCGCCTATTCCAAAGGTCAGCTTGAAGCCTTAACCGAACTTGAATTTCTGCAACCCGGAAAAAGCATGAAAGTAGGAGACCTCGTTTTGACGCGCGAACGGAACGGGATTCACCTTCAGCAAGATGAAAGTATTGACGAAATCTCCCAAAAGATCTCAAAAAAAATTGCGCAAGAAGGCTATAGCCTGAATGGCGTCACCCTGAAAAGAACAAAGAAGCCTTCCGGCAAATCCGCGCTGAAGCTGGATGCGTCCAAACTTTCCTGGCCGTTGACGCTGAGAAGCTGGAGCGATGGCGATGCCTTACAGCCTTTGGGGATGGCCGGGCATCAGAAAGTATCCGACCATCTGACAAACCGAAAAATCCCCTCACATTTTAAAGAAAAAGCTTTGGTATTGTGCGGATCAGATAGTACTATTTATGCTATTCTATATCCTGTTCCCGCAACTAATAATGAGCAGGGAGCCATCTCTGAATTGGCTAAATGCGAATCCACATCAACTACTTTTTTGACGATAAATTTCAGTTAGTATGAGTTCTACTTTTTACCAACCGGATACAGTGACTTGTAACGGTGAAAAATTCAAAATTTTTATTACCAAAGACCAGATCGACGAGCGCCTGAACCAACTTGGCAATCAGCTGGATAAGGACTATGAGGGTAAGAAGCCTATTTTTATCGGCATCCTGAACGGGGCTTTTATTTTCCTTGCTGATGTCATGAGACATGTGAGCATCGACTGTGAGGTGGATTTCATGAAGCTCAGCAGCTATGGCGATAAGAAGGTTTCATCCGGACAGGTAACGGAGCTGAAGCACATTGATGCCAAAATCGAAGGGCGGCATGTGATCCTGGTAGAAGACATTGTGGATACCGGTCTTTCCATGAATTATATGGTGAAGCGGATTAAAGAAAACAACCCGGCTTCGGTGGCTGTCTGTACGCTTCTGCACAAAAAAGAAGCCACCCATCACGATGTTCAGCTCGATTATGTGGGCTTTGAGATTCCAAATGCTTTTGTGTTGGGATATGGACTCGATTATGCACAGGAAGGACGAAATCTCTCTCAAATTTATGTGTTAGATTCTGACGAGAAGTAGAACAGTTATCATCATATTTCAACTTTAAAACAAGGCTTCAAAAGCAAAAAAACCTTTCCCGAAAACACTCAGATTAAAGCTTTATCAGGGTTGCTATTAGTGTGGAAAGGTCGCTATATTTGTTGCCCTTCAAAAACGGAGAGGTGGCTGAGTGGCTGAAAGCGCTCCCCTGCTAAGGGAGTATACCTCTAACGAGGTATCGAGGGTTCGAATCCCTCCCTCTCCGCATTTTTTGCTTGTCTATTTTCTCTTCATAATAAACACGCCATTCCAGTCATCGCCCGGCGATTCTTCCTTCATCAATTCGCAACGCCGAATAAATATCCCCGACGGATTTCTCTCATAGCGCTCCAGCGGTTGGGACTCTTTGAACTTCTCTATTGCTTCATCCCATTCCTGATTAAAGTAGTACTCCAATCCTTGTTCATACAACCCTATACAATCGTGCTGCTCCTGACCGGCATCAGCGCGTAAGCCGGCAATTTCATACACTTTCACCGGTTTAGTTCTCCCCTTCACTACAATGTTATCCAGCAGGCGGAACAGGCAATCATCCCCGTACTCTTCGGCTTCTTTTTTGGTCGATTCCGTTACCATGGTGTACACTCCGTATTGCTTGGCCCCGCTTTCGCAACGGGCAGCAAGGTTTACGTTATCTCCCATCATGGTATAATTAAAGCGCCGGGACGACCCCATATTTCCGGTTACCATCACCCCGGTATTCATACCAATACGCTGATGCATATTCGCAACTAAATCCGACCATCCCTCTTTCTCCCACTTCATACGCAGTTCACTCAGTTCTTTTTGCATGAGCTGAGAGGCCACACACGCCTGGTATGCATGATCTTTCATCGGGACGGGCGAGCCAAAAAAGGCCACAATGGCATCCCCGATATATTTATCAAGCGTACCTCCGCGACTGTTCAGGATGTCTGTCATAGTGCTCAGGTACTCATTAATCAGGGTTACCAGCTCTTTGGCTTCCAGCTGCTCGGAAAAGGTGGAGAAGGCTACCACATCGCTGAAAAAGGCGGTCATGTGTGTTTCTTCACCCCCAAGCTGAGGCTCTTCACCCGAAGCAATCATACGGTCCACCAACTCTGGAGAAACATAGGAAGCAAACATGCCTTTAATCCGCCGCTTTTCCTTCTGCTCAATGTAATACTCATAACTTACCATACCGCCCTGGGTTATAATGATGGCAATCAGCGGACCGGTGATCATCATCAACACATTGTGGCTCATAAATGCCCAGTACGTAATCCCAAAATAACCGGCCGCCAAAACCACCGAAGCCGTAATGCCCCAGGAAGCTCCCACAACCCTGTTCACAGAAGTAATTCCAAGGCACAGAAAAAACATAATTAGCAGCGTGTACCATCCTCGAAACCGCTCGATATAGTTGCCATCTAAAACGGTTTGAATAGCGTTGGCATGAACCTGGTATCCCGGCCGCGGATTGTTGCCTTCGTTTGCAAAAGGAGTGGTATAGAAATCTTTCAATAAGGGCATGGTGGCGCCAACAATCACAATCTTATCTTCAAAAGTACCTTTTGCCAAATGACCGATATCGGGATCATCAAAGGTATTCACCCCACCTAACTCCGATTCAAATACAGTAGTGTAGCCCGAATCGTCAATCACTTCTTCATATGACACTTCCGGGAAGGTACTTTCCGGCCCATAGTAATTGATGAGAAAAGAGTTCGGCCGGTCTTTCAGAATTTCGTAAGGACCAAGTGTAAAGTAATCGCTGCCAGGGTTTGGCCCGATGGGGTCAATTTCTTCATAGGGAATTTCGTGGTACAACCTCAGTGCTTCAAGTCCCAACCGGTAATAGTCTTGTTCCTGGTGCTCTTGCCCGAAGCGATAAGAACGGATAGCGCCGTCTATGTCCGGATGCACTTTCACCAGCGCTACCCGGTTTGGGTTGTTGACACGCAGCACCGGTGTTGGGAATAAGGTGGATATTTCATTCGAATACTGAGAAACCGTTCGCTGAAGGTCGCCGGCCAGAATCACATTGCCATGCTTTTTGATAGCCTCCGCAAAGGTGGTATCATTTTTATATTCGTATAGGTCCCGATTATTAAATACCACATCAAAGGCGATCACTTTGGCTCCGGCACGGTTCAGGTTCTCAACCAGCCGGGCATGAAGGTTGGTAGGCCAGGGAAATTTCTGGGGGATATCCTCATCGGCTTTCTGACTAATAGCTACCAAAACGATGGGAGAGTCCGATACATCCAGAGGGCCGCGCCACTCAAAAAGCTGATCATAATACTTGAGCTCTGTTACCTGAATAGGCCTGATCAGCATGAGCACAAAAGACACAACAAACGCAGCAATGGCAATAAGAGCAACGGAAGTAAGTCTTTTCTTCTTGGGGGCCATTTAGTTAAAAGCTGAATACATATCTGAGCTGAACAATGCGATCGTTTGCCCGGTTTTGGCCGCTTACATTGGTAAGATTGGCATCAAAAACCAAAGCATGATACTCATTGAAATTATAGCGTGCTCCAGCCTGTAAAACAAATGTAGAATAGGTGTTCTTGGTAACCTCATCACTCAGCACAAAATAGTTGTCTCGCGGATTGTCGTTGAGGACTTCGGAATTAGGATCATCCCGAATTTCAATCATTCGTGATGCTGTTTTATTCTGAGTGATGGCCAGCCGGCCGTTCAAAATCAGATTGTCTTCCATCAGCCGGTAGTTACCGGAGGTATAAATTCCGAATATATTTATATCATTTTGGCCACTGCCTGCTTCCGTACTGTTAGTGGTGATGCCAAACTGTGTTTCCAGCGGCAATTCAGAAAAGCGGGAATTAAGGCTCAACGAAAAGGACGTACTTAATACATCTCCGTAGGCAAATACTTCGTCCGTGGTTTTGAGGTTCGAAAAGCTTAGAGATACATCATTTCGGGCATTCATCCAGTTAAACTGCTGCGTCACCGACGTATTGATATTCACGGTATAATTTGATCGCGGGGTTGGAGTAACCAGGGTGATCAGGGTATCCTGCCCGTTAATGGTTCTGGTTTCCTGACGGATATTTTGCACAGCTGCTTTCACTAAATCATCGGGGAGTAAGAAATTCTGGCGTTCAATGCCATTGTCTCGTGTTCTATACCGTACGCCGGCACTAACCCTCGGCAGTTTACGGTCAACCGGGTACCAGCTTACATTGGTTCGATAGGTGATGGTATTGGTGGTGGCATCGCGGGTGCCACTCACGTTATCGTTCAGGTTTTCATATCCCAGCGTCAGGTACAAGCGGTTAGCCAAAAAGTTCATCCGGTCGGTGAGGGTGAACCCCGCCACATCTTTTCGGATGGTGGAATTAGCCAGGGAATTAAAACCGGGACCAATCCAGCGGTATTGCGCTCTGAAATTGTTATTGGGATACCGGAATGAAAGCTCGCTGTTACCCGCTAAAATACTGGTCGGGAAAAAAGCATCTCCTGAAATATCCCCGTTTTCATCTTCGGAAATTCTGAAGGGCAGCGTGTTCATATTCTCATTGACGATGATAAGCCAGGACAACTGTTCCAGTAAATCTGCCATACCCTGGTCAACATCAAAACCTAATTCCTCCGCTCGTTCCACGGTAAGCGGACCGTCATAAATATTGTTATTCAGTGCGCTGATCACCGCTTCCGACTCAAACCGAATTCGGTTGTTATTGAAGCCCAACTTTAAATCAGTACCGGCCACAAGGTTATCGCGAGGTTTGATATTTCCACCTCGTACATCCAGCCGATCAGGGTTAGCCAGCAGTGTATCCCTTGCAGGCTGATCGAGATTGCTGTTCAGAATCACATTTGAGTTTACAAGATCCATATAATCCCGCACATTAAATATGGATGTGGTGTCATCCTGTGCCTTCAACAGGTGGAAGCCAAGCTGGAACTTTTCTTCGTTTCCAATTCCTATTCTTCCCCCCATAACCCTTCGCTGAAACGTTCCTCTTCCACCATCCTGATAGGTCAGCAAATAATTACGGTCAACCACAGAATCAGCCCCTATGGTTACCTCTTCAACAATAAGACTGTCGTACTGATTGGTGATTTCCCGATCCAGTTCCCCGTAGATAAATTGCAGATTCAGTTTATCATTCAGTAAATGCAGTGATGTATTCAGCCCATGAACCCGCCGGCCAGAAATTGTAAACTGACTCAATACCGGATATACATGCCCGGCTTCAAAGTCCCACCAGTCCCCATAGGCTAAATCAATACCATATCGGTTTTGGGGTTGAAGTCGCACCGATTCCTGCGAAGTCAGGTACCCATTTACCGAATACCGGAATTTTCCATACGCGCCGGAAATGCTTGTCCTTCCGGTGTAGGCATTATTTATATCACCGGCTATCACCTGATTTCTGGCCGTCAGCTCAACCTGCCCTTGCGGAACACGGCTCGGGCCAAATCCCCGAAAGGAAGCCTGCCCCGGTGCAACCACTGCAAACCTCCAGTCGGTAACTGAATAGCTCTGATCTTCCGTTTTATATTCAAGAGATATGGTATGCGGACCGGGCGATAAATCATCCGGTACATAGGATATATAATATGCGGAGGTGTCAGCTTCTGAGGTTTCGTCTTGCCCGTCTATCAGCAACTGAAATTCTCCGGGCTCCAGGTCCGACTTCTCATAAAAAAGGGCGATGGCTATTACTACATCATCTCTTGTAACACCATTACCCGGCCGGGGAGAAAGAATCGTATAATCGACCCCTTCCAGCTTTGGCTTTTGCTCCTCCAGGCTTTCAACAATTTCTACCTCAACCGGGTTTTCTGACGGCAGGTTGTTGGGATAGTAAAGTTGCTCTCCGGAATTAAGTGTCAGCTCAAAATAGTATTCCAGTGAACTGGCATTGGAATTTTGGACAGTGAACAAGGCCTGAAAAACCCCGTTTCTGTACTCCACTTCCTGCTGCTGATACCCAAAATCACCATCATACCTATAAAATAGATTTACCTGTTGAAAATCAGCTTCCGAAATCCCGGGAACCCGAAACTCCAGCCTATTCTGTTCATTTCTTTCAAGGGCTACCGGCGCCTGGTGCTGAATGGTGAATTGTGCCCACACGTCCCCTGATGCTGTTAAAAACAGCAATAGCATTAGTCCTTTTTTTACTACCCCAATCACTGTATATGTATTTATTAATCTTAAACTATCCGAAACCTACGCACGAATCTATTTAATTATCACTTTCCTCAAACACATCGATTCTTACTTCCCGAAGCTGTCCGTTTTGGTCTCTGAACCTGAGGATGATTTCTTTTTGAACGAGATCGTTCTCCATTTCATCGTACCCTTCTCCCAGGTCATTCAATTCTTCCGGTGTCAGTGTACCCGACTCAACACTGTTGCCCTGCTCATCTACCTGGGCATACATTTGCTCAAACAAAGATACCGTTTGGCCGGAATTAAGAGCTGTCACATCAACTTGCCCTTCTTCCACCCATACAAAACCATCAAAACGGCTACCGAAATCAGTTCCCTGAACCGAAGCGAGCGAGCGGCTGGTGGCCACTTCAAAATCATTGCCTCCCTGTGGTTCCACATTCAAGAATATTTCCCCGTTCTTCAAATTAATCCGGGTATTCATGGCCTTCGAAGCCGTGGCTACGGAACCGTTCAGAATCAACAATGAACTGGGTTTCACCTTAGCCACGCTGGCATCCATAAATACGACCAGGGCAAAACCTTCTTCATCCGTAATGAGAGAATCACCGTTAAACAGTCTCTCACCTTTGTTCTCTTCGAGGTTAAGCTCAATGTACTTATCAACTTCAAGGTTTTTAAGTGTAACATCAGGTTTGAACCGTTTTACAATTGCAATTGGTCGTTCCGATTGAGCCCGGACAATTTCCGGCAGTGCAAACCCTGCTACAACAAGCAGTACGATAAAAGCATACAATTTCTTTTTAATGATACTCATGTGATCCCTCAGTTTCCTTCCACGATAATTTCTTCATCTCTTATTTTCTGGAGCAACTCTTCCAGTTTTAATGAGGCGGCCGGACCGGTAAATTCCTGTCCGTCGTACTGTATCGATTCCAGGGTAAACCCTCTGTCTTTCAACCTTTGATACGCATCCTGCCCGATTAATCGCTCAATTGCGCGTCGTACTTCTGCGGAAATAGGCGCTGTTGCTGTAGCTTGGCCGGCATCTTTCAATACAAAACTCCATATTTCTGATGATACTTCCTCGGTGTCACCACTGGATTGCACCGTGGTTACAACCTGCCAGTAATAGGTTTTACCTTTCTCTAATGGCTGCACGCCCGATGAAGGAAACTGAAAAGAATTGGCCTGTACGATTACATCCAGATTTTCAAAGGAAAGCAGTGAGCCGCCATTTCCTACCGGAGCCGAACTTTTGGCACTGGCAAGCAACGACTCGGGGCTATCCTGCCCGCGTTGCTCTACCACCAGCAGCCGGTAAGAAACATTATTCTCTCCTTCCCAGCTGAATTGAGGAAAAGGATTGGTGATTTCGCTTTCCGTCCCCACCACATCGCCCGGTGTTTTCAGGTAGATGTTTCCTTCTTCAAAAGAAGCTGCGGTCATACTGCCCCCGCCAATTTCGGCTATATCCCTGGCCAGGTTCTGTCTTCCCTGCGCATCTGTTACTCTGAACAAAATCAGTTCCAGCGTATATGTATCACGTGGTAGCGTAGTAGAGCCGGATAAATCACTCAGAAAATCTTCCCCTTCTGTTGTTAGTCCGCCCGTGAAAGAAAAAGTTTGGTCAATGCCGGGAATGCGTTCGTTCGCTAAATCATTATTAGTGAAGTAAACCGACTGAAATGGCTTCAGGGAAAACGGACGGGAGGCATTTTGAGTTACTTCAACGATGTTCCCTATTTTGCCGGCCGATACAATCAGTTCAAAATACAGATTGTCTATGGTTTCATCGGAGAGATTTTCCATGGTAGCAGATATCAACACCGGCCCCTGACCTTCGGTATCAATACCTAAACCGGTAAGGCTTAGTGTTTGGGCATTATCCAGAATTGGACCCGGCTCAACATTTAAGGTGATGTCCTGTGCGGATGCAAATTTATTGGGAACAACACCTATGAGTGCAAGTACAAAAAGTGCAAGACAAATTTTTAATGATCTCTTGTTCATTTTCATTGTAACTCCCGTTTTTATAAATCATGCTCATTTTAAAGTATAAGCAGCATACAAACAAGCGATCCGGTTAACTCTAATATTTATGAACCTGCTGATTAAAAACCCAAATAATTTACTGAGTTGCATAAAAAAAGCCTTTTCCAAAGCGAAAAAGGCTTATGTGGAGCTACGGGGATTCGAACCCCGGACCTTCGCGCTGCCAGCGCGACGCTCTAGCCAGCTGAGCTATAGCCCCAAACGAATATCAAAGATACCGGTAGTATGAAACTTATGCTAACTTTTTTTAGCTAATTTTTCTTTTGATACACACCCCAGTATCATTATTTTCATTCAAAATAGTGTATATTATAACCCTAATAATTAATTGAATTGGAGAAATCTTAATATGAAGCGAACTATCCATCTTCTCGTTCTCACACTTTTCTTAGTAGGTGGTACCGTAGTACAGTATGGCTGTGGTTCTGACGAACCAGTTGTCCAGGAACCAGTAGACACTGACGGCGACGGACTTACCGATGCCGAAGAAGCAGAATTAGGTACTGATTCTAATTCAGCAGATTCTGATGGCGACGGACTTACTGATGCGGACGAAATCAACACTTACGAAACAGACCCTCTGAACTCTGACACTGACGGCGATGGCCTGAGTGACGGTGACGAAGTTAACTCTTATAACACCGATCCTAACAGTACAGATTCTGACGGCGACGGGCTCAGCGATGGCGATGAAATCAACGAGCACGAAACAGATCCTAACAATGCCGACTCTGACGGTGACGGACTCAATGACTATGATGAAGTAATGACTCATGGCACGAATCCTAACAACGCAGATTCTGACGGCGACGGATTTACTGACATGCAGGAAATCGATATGGGTACCAACCCTACCGACGACAGCGACCCTGTTTACCTGACTGAAGATTCTTTCACTACTATCAACTTCGACTTTGACCGCTCTAACATCCGAGCTGATGCAGCTGAAGCACTGATGGATAATGTTGAAGTTCTTAAAGACGCTCCTGCCTTCCGTGTACGCGTTGACGCTTACACTGACCACGTGGGTGGCGATCAGTATAACTTACGACTCAGCCTTCGACGTGCAACTTCTGTTGTAGACTTCTACACAGAAAACGGCATTTCTGAAGACCGCATCGAATCTCGTGGTTTAGGAAAAGCTCCTGTTGAGTGTACCGAAGCTGAAATGGATGCCAACACACCCGGTTGCGAAAGAAACCGACGTGCAGAATCACATCCTGTCAGCACCCTGAAATACCAGCCGGGAATGTAATCTGAGCTGATTTTCAGACAACAAATTTAAGGCTCGTTGCTTATGCAGCGAGCCTTTTTTTATTGGGGTGATTTTTACACAAATAGCTCCGGGAGCAACCTTTCAGCGTCCGCAGGTCCTGGAAGCGTTGCGGGTAAGGGGTTAGATTGATGTAAGCTTCTATCAAGCCAGCGAACGCTCCAAGGTCCTCCGGAAGCTTGGAGGTTCTTGAAATCAGACAACCCACTGAAAACAAAAACCAAAACTTGTATTAGAAGAACCTTGCAACGCTTATGCCCACATACACTCCAGGGTTGTCAATACGATAGGCAACATCGGCGCGGAAGAGATTAAATATATTACTCAGGGAAAGTCCTGCTTCCATGTGCCAGTCGTCGGTAGTAACCGGAGGGAATCCGTAACGGGTATTGAATTCATCCACCTGCTCCTGCTGCACCCACGTTCGTCCGATTCCTCCAAAAGCGATAATGCTAAGCCCGGTTTGAGTGGCCTTTCTCCACCCCAGCATTTCCAGCGGTACGCTCTTAAAGTTGTGCTCGGCATTAAGCGATACATAGCTCGCTCCCTCATAAGGAATAAATCGCTTGGCCCGGAATGCCCCAAATGGAGTGACAACGCCCAGGGCTACATCAAGCGCCTCATTTTTTTGGATGGGCAAATCTCCGATATAGGTTCCGGCGTTCAATCTCATGTCCAGCGTATTCGGGAAGAACCGGCGTTGATAAAAGGTTTCATACCTGCGATACAGATCAATCTTGAACCGGGTATAATCCCAACTGCTTCCGATTGCTTTCGCCGACTGTTCTACACTAATGGAGAAATCATCTGCCCCGATAGCACCCAACGCTTTTCTATCCTCTCCATTACTGAAAGTCAGCCTGACTGCACTCAACGTTCCTTCATCGATATAGCTGTTGGGGCGTTGTATTAAGTCTCTTCCGACTATATCATAACTGTTGCTGTAATTAATGGCTTCGTGATTTTCATACATATAATTAAGGCGGATGGAACCATTCACTCCGCTTGGGCGATATGCAGCCACGAAATCAATTCCTTCATTCCTGTAATAATCAAAATAATCAGCGTAGCCGAATAGATTGGGGATGCTGGTCATTAAAGGCATGTACATGTCGGAGTTGTAGCGGGTTTTTGTGGTTGCGCTATAGGCCAGCGACATCGCAAACCTTCGGGTTTTCTTAAGCGGCCACCATCCCATTTTTGCCCCGTACGAGAAAGTGCCATCGCCATACCCGGTACTGTACCCGCCAAAAACTTCTGATGACAGCCGGTTATCTGCATATCGTCTTTCATGTTTGATACCGCCGTAAAAAACATCCACACGGTTAAACCTCGCCTGTGGACTCAGATTACGAGTCAGTTTAGTAAAGAAGGAACCATTATTACCGCCTGAGTTGCCCGAACTGCCGGCACTTACCGTGGTTGATGATCCATCTGATTCCGTTTCCTCTTCCCAGTCAATAAAGCGGGTAAAGAAACCGGTGGGCTTAAATGCTTTTTCAAGGGTGGCGTTGCTGTCCACTTTTTCATAAGCCATTTCTTCCTGGGTATCCAGCGGGATGATGTCAATTTCATTCACAAAAAGAGAATCGCCGGAATTGATGGTGGTAGAATCAACAGTGAACCTGTTCTCTTTTTTGAATAGCGAATCCGGAAGATCTAAATTCACCTCGTAATTATTCATCTTCGCCACCTGCTTAAACCCAATGGGGGGAAATCGTAAGCCGACCAGTCCCACTTCAATCAACCCTTCAATGCGTACATCAACCGGGAGCCAATAATCTCCGCCAAAATTGCTGAACTGCTGAGAATAGGTAAGGTTGAAATCCTGCACCGGCGGGGGGAACACCACAACGGAGTTCGGTTTTAAATCTACTTCAAGCAAAGCATACTCTTCACCCAACACAAAAATGGTTCCTTCAAAAAGTGGCTGCAGTTTTCGATCTGAAGTCACAGACAGCTCATACACAACCTGTCCATCCAGCGACTGAATATCTTCAAGCTGAAACTCATAATACTTTAACGCATCCGGGTTAGTGACGCCCACCATGTCAAAGCCGGCTATATCCAGATTATCATCATAAAAGTTGGGAAGGTAACTGACCCCGGCAAAGTTATCAGCGGCGTCAATGTTGGCTGTTTGCCGCTTGGATTTGAGCACCTCGCGGGAGCCACGCTCCTTATCCCAATACGCCACGGATATACTCTCCGAAATGGAGACAATGGAGGTATCATTTTTAACCTGCTGGCGGGTGTAAGCTTCGGCCTTATAAGTTTCAAGACTCGCCCTCCAGGTTTTCTTTCTACGGATGACTTCCCTCATTATTGCGATGGCCGGGTCTTCGCCGGTTACCACAATTTCTCCCATCGTTGCAACAGAGGGCTTTAAAAGAAAATCAACCGGACCGGAATCCTGGTTCACCACTTTCTCCTGGCTTTCGAAACCGATAAAACGGGCAACCAGTGTGACCGGAAACTCCCGAACGATGATGCTGAATTCCCCATCCCGGTTTGAAATGGTTCCCCGGTAGGTATCCTTCACAATAATGTGTGCAGCCGGAAGCGGATCTCCGGTTTCCGCATCCACTATTTTACCTGTAATTTGTGTTTGTGCCTGACTCTGAACAGTACCGGCCAGTACCATAAATAGAAAAAGAACGGAAATCTTTTGCATCCCTATCGAATTATATTTTGTGTAAACTATCGGTGAACTTCTACTTGCCTGAAGCTGATTAGTTACGTTTAGGTACGTATATTTTCAGGAATGATTGTTCAGGCTAAACCGACCCTGTAGTTCAATTGGATAGAATAGGGACCTCCTAAGTCCTAGATCTGGGTTCGATTCCCGGCGGGGTTACTTATTAATATAATATGTAATTATTAATAAATGACTTAAGAAAATTTATGCTGTATGGGTACAGGTATAAGTAAAATTTTCCATTATAATTTATTCAAGATTATTGAATAAAAAGGTGGCTCTAATTCTTTAGAAGCAAGTTGAGAGTGAGTACTAGGTACTTTTTTTGAGATTAGTTTAGCTACTAAATTTACCTCGATTCTATTTTGTAAATAAAAACCCTCAACCTCAATAACCTCCTTTCTCTCTAATTCTGGAATAAGAAATTTTAAATCTCTATTTACATTAAAAGGGTGCAGAGGTAACTCTACTAAAAACGCACCAGATTCTGCCTCTTTAAGTCTATCTATATTTAAATTAATACTTTTTTCGTCTACTAAGTAGTCTTGATTCCAAAGTCCAAAGCAATTCGCAAGATCTATAGTTACTTTTGTTGGATCCAGTTTACTTTTAGATAATAATTTAAGTTTCTCAGAGCTACCATCACCTAATTCTATATTATCAATTCTTAAGTGCTTTAAATACTTATAAGCGCTAAAGCTTGATTTTTCAAACCCACTTATAGCACTCGTTAAGAAGAGAAATAGAGGAAGTAAATTATTAGATTCTTGCTCAACTATAACCCACTTTTTATCTTTGTTCTTTTCTAATTGCTCATCCCTAAGCACTGATATCAATGAGTTGTTGAAATATATAAACCCCTTACCAAGAACAAATATCCCATCAATACTTGGGTTTATAATTTTTGTTCTGTCTTTTATATCAATTGGTAAATTTTGATTGTAGGCTACATTGTAATCTTTATTAATATCAATTAACCAATTATATATAGTACTTAGGTTTTTAGGACCGTCATAAGCGACTAAATAACTAAAGCATGATGGAGGTATATATCCGGCTTTTATATTGAAATTTAAATTCCTTTCAAGTTGTTTATGTCTTTTGGTAGCTTTTATTGCCTGCTCAAGACCTTCCTTGGTTATTATAGATTTTACTTCGATTGTAGAGATAATGGATTCAATAAGAAATGCATTAATGCCTCCACCAAAGGATAATTTTGGATAATCACTTCGATATAATAGTATATCTACTTGATTTCTTATCTCGCCTGAATATGAATTCGCATCTATAATCTCACCTGTACCAATATTTATATTACTACCTAGATGTTCCTCCAAAAATTCTCGAATAAAAATTTCTCTAGGCGTACCTTTATGTAAAGAGTGCCCAGCATTTGAAGCAATCTTTGCTTTAAACTGTATAGCCTTTTCTACTGCTTCTAAATGCTCTTTAAGCATAACTAAAGCTAATCATTTAAAGTGATAGTATTAGCTCCATACTTTTCATTAATAGCATCAGCAGCCTTTCTTCTAATATCTTTAATATCACCTGATGTCATATTATGTTGAGTTTGATTCAAAATATTTTCAATAATTATTGTATTGATCTTTGTTTGAAATTCTAGCTCAATTATAGCATTAGCGATGTCGATGTTTCCAATTTTAATTCCCATGATGTTTATTTTTATATGTTTTCAATTCTAATTTTAGGCTATCGTTCTCTAATCTTAGTTTTTTAAGGCTAAGAATCTCCTCTTTTAATTGAAAATTTTCGTCATTTAATTCTTCTATTAAAACGTCTCTATCATCAAGAAGCACTTGAACTGCCTGCTCAAAAGACTCTTGCCTTCCTTTCAAGTAAGATGTCTCGTATGAGGTATCAATAGTTTTTAATATTAAAAAAGCTAATCCAATACTTATAACAATCCTAAGAAACCTATTTTCCAGTAAACTAATTTGAAATTTTAATGATTCTGATAGCTTGTCATTAACACTAAGACGACTAAACATTCCTTTAAAGGAAGACTCACCCGATTTTGCCTCCTCCGATTTAGCATCCCCCGATTTAGCATCCCCCGATTTAGCATCCCCCGATTTAGCATCCCCCGATTTAGCATCCCCCGATTTAGCATCCCCCGATTTAGCATCACTCATTTTTTCTCCGCTAGCTAATTACAATAAAAGTATGTAAGCATTTAAAAACTAACATATAATATAAACCCTATTTAAATAAAAACAAGTTTATACAACTTAATTGACCCTTAAACCTTACTGTCCACGTCCAAATGCCCATACCTAAATAGGCATGGACAGCTATGAACTGTTACTTTTAACAATGTTACCCACCTTGGACTTTGAGACTCCTGTTATTTCTTCAATATCTCGGTAGCTTTTACCCTCAGCATGCAATTCTAAGACTCTATCCGACTCTTTATTCTTCTCTGCTACTTGCGCCTGATAAACAGCTTCATGCTCAAATAACTCCTTAGTTCTGAGGATGTAAATCCGCTTATCATTGGGATCTTCAATGATTTTCATTCTCAAATCGGGTATTGGCTTTGAGCTTCGATTTTTTAGGCATCGCGGGTCACTTGAACATTGAATATCGAACATTCAACATTGAATGTTCAAGTGTAGCCTATTTTGCATTCCGCTCGATTTATCAGGGAGTTTCTCCTACTTCAAAACCCAGCATCATTCCGGCATCCAGGTGTTCGCCGATATGGCAGTGCATCATCCATTTTCCGGGATTCGACATTTCTACCAGTAAATCCACCGTAGAACCGACGGGGATTATCGAGGTGTCTTTCCAGACCATATTGGGGTTTTCCACGCCATCCATACTCAACACCAGGTGGCGCTGACCGTGAATGTGAAAGGGGTGATTCATGGGATGAAAAGTATCCGGGTTATTAAAAATGCGAAGCTTGATGACATCCCCTTTCTTGAAATCCCAGTAGATATCCATGTTCTTTTTGCCGGTTGCAGGGTCACGTAAAATCCATTCCACCTGTTTCCCGGTAGAAAGCCAGTTCATCATCGGCATGGTGTCATTCCATTCCACGTGGGGCACATAGGCGGTGTCCAGCTGCATAGACTGCATGATGGGGATCGGCAGGTTTTTAACGGCTACGGTAAGCTCCAGCTCTTTGTCCACCGGCTTGTCAAAATAAGGCTCAAACTCGGCGATGTCTTTTTTCACATCTTCATTTACCCGCAAAGTGTTGAACGCTTCGGTAAAAGACTCTTCTGCTTTTTTGTTGGAAACTGTCACCATCCCAAGGGTATCCTTATGAGGATAAAACTCTCCCCGAAAGTGATTGATGGCCTGAATGGAATTCAGGATCGGGTAAGTCCCTGGCTCCTCATACAACACCTCTACAATGTAGCGCTCGGCCACGGCAATTGGCACGTTCTCGGTGTACACTTCCTCCTCAAACTTGCTGACGTCAGAGCCGACCACTTTTACTTTCGCCCCTTCAAATACCATATTAAAGGTTCGGGTGTTGGCCACATTGGTGATGTAAAACCGCAGCACTTCATTTCTGTCAACATTTAGCTTGTAATCCGTTTTTCCGTTCACCAGCATCACATTTCCAAAACGGCCCATCAGAGCGTGAGTAGGACTCGACTTCCCCCAGGGTATCATCCCCTGATCATCAATCAGGATATCATCCAGGATCAGCATTTCTTCCCGGTTCACCGGATTGTAATAATCTTCCTCGGGCGGAGCCACCAGCATATTCCCATACAGACCAAGATCCTGCTGAATATATTCCAGCACATGAGGATGATACCAGTACACCCCTGCATCCCTGAAAAACAACTCGTAAGTGAAAGACTCACCTATCATCACCGGATCTTGTGAAAACATGGTTCCGTCAAACCGGTAATCGTGCCTTAACCCGTGCCAGTGAACCGTAGTCGGAAATTCAATCTGGTTATTGAATTCTACCACCACGGTGCTGTTCTGAGGTGCTTTCAGCAGCGGCCCCGGATATTGACCGTTGTAGCCATACATCACGTAATCTTTTCCTTCTAAATTCCGTCGGACAATAGAAGCCTGTAAGGCAACGGTATCTCCATCGGCCAGCTCCAGAATTTCACGGGGCTTTGCGAAGGGAATATCTTCTTTGGCAAGGCCCAAACCGGCGATAAAAGGTTCAACTGGTGGCAACTCATTGTGCATTCCGGGCAGCATGGGCATTTCCATGTTCATCGGAGGCATGCGCCATACGGCTTTGGAAGTATCCATATTCATGGAATGACCTGCCATATTATGATGCTCGTGCTGTGCCTGTATTGAAAAGGAAAGCCCTGCAAACAGCATGAGCAGGAATGAAATCTTAGGGTATAACTTCTGCATTAATAATATCCGTACTTAGCACAGGGTTCCTGGGCAAATGGGCCGTGGCCGGCCATGGTGTGCATAAGTCCACTCCGGGATAGTCCGCGAAAGGCAATAGGCCCCGACCACATAGAAGAATCGCTTTTCGGAACACCTTCTTCCAATGTGATTACCACAATGTATTTATTCCAGTTCACTGTGCCGCTTGTTTCCAGGTTTTTATCCAAGGTACCCAGCGTCTTAATGTTATCTAAGTTGGGAGTTGTGACCCAGGCCACAAAGGTTCCTTTTTGGGGTTTGTTCACTTTGTTCAGTTTTATATCCAGCCGGTGTTGGTAGGAGCCGTCTTTAGTGATGGAAATACCAAATGGATTAGGATTGAACTTCATGACGGCCTTGCCCTTGGCCAAACCTGTACCGGGTACATTCTTGGTGGTTACCAGGTCGATGGTGTAATATTCAGAGCCACGCTCTGCACATACCAAAGGTGGGTACATATCTCCTGCGTCGGTACCGGCTTTAAGTTCTGCATTTAAAGCCGAACCAATAAGCAGTAAGGCAATAATGAGGTTTCTTTTCCTGATCATAACCGATCTAATACTTTTACTTTGAGAAATTAGTTCTCTGTAGGACCATCATCCCAGTTCTGAGCACTGGAGATATTCGGGAGTCCCCAGCCGCGGCCGTTCCAGCCCTGGAAGTCGTCCAGCCGGAATGCCCAGAATCCGGTTCCCATATCGCTAACTACGATGAGGCCGTCTTCATTGCGCACATCTACTCCAAAAGCTCCGTTACAGGTATTATCCCCACACATTCCGGACTGATGCTTCCCAAGAAAGGTATCATAATAGGCAACCGTTTTCGGTTCATCCGGGCTGAATAAATCCACAACCAGTAAGCCATCTTCATAACCGGACACGAATAGATACGGCCACCTTACTTCGTGATTGTGCACCAGGTTTTCATAGTCAAAATTCCAGGAACTTATGGGATCGCTGATGTTCTGAACGTCACCGTCAAGAGCGGGCTTCAGGTCAAAAATGCGCAGCGGGGCGTGCATGTATTCTGTTTCCCCGACAATATAACGGCCATCCGGTGATGGGGTAACCGTGTGTCCCCAAACAACTCCGCTCACGCCGGTCACTGAAGCCAGCAAGCTGACCGAATCCATCTCAGTCACATCAAATACAAAATAACCGCCGGCTCCACCGCCATAAAAGCGATCTTGCTGGCTATCGGGATGATATCCTACATAAAAATCATGATACCCTAAAGAAGCACCGGCCATGCGAGCAGGAGTGTCCGGGTTGGGAATGGTTCCGGCAAGGATATCTTCTTTCCCTTCAACAAATTTCCCAAGGTCATATACATAGGCATCATCTCCAGAGGTGGTGGCAAACAGCAGGGGCCGGCCATCAGAATGCTTGTACATAAATATATTGTGGAAGCCACCCGGGTGTTCTGCATTCCGAACATAACCCACCGTTTTCACTTTGCTCACATCCGGTAATCCGGTTACATCAACGACAACGGCGCCGGCATCGGTATTTGGTCCGCCCTGAAAAAACTGCAGCGACTGTACCACATAGTAGCGGTTTTTATGCTTGAAGTATTTGGGATCCATTCCGCCCAGCCCAACATGCAGCTCTTCATTTGGCATTCGCCAGCGGTAAATTACCTCTGCTTTTTCAGGATTTGATAAGTCAATGATGTCGAAGCCTTTCTCGGCCTGCATCCTTCCCACGTAAGCATATGGGCGGCTTAATTCCTGTTCAATTACAATATCCGTAACACTTAAAGGAGCTCCCAGTGGCACATGAGAAAGCACCTCAAGATTATCACTCCGCTTTGGCAGTTCATCGTTTACCTGAGCTAAGGCTGTAAACCCGCTTATGTTTAGAAAAAGAATCACCGCATAAATAAATGACTTATACATATATCCCGATTTTAGCATTAATAAGAAGCTGCTAATTACGAAATACCTGCGGCAAATGGAAGGGGCTTCACAAATCTTATCAATTATGATAAGAGTGAAAACGTCAGATTGCTTTTTCCTTGCCCCTCATGATAGCGCCGAGAATAGCGGTGAATAATGCGGCCCCGATGATAGACCAAATAACGGGGAAGGGACTTCCGCTGATTTCAATAGTCCAAAGTTCAGGAAGGCCCAGTTCGCTGGCAATCCACTTGCCAATAATGGCACCAATAAAACCAACCCCGGCTGAGATCAGGCAGCCTCCAAAACTATATCCGCTGATGCTTTGCCCTATACCTCCACAAATAGCGGCGATCAGCAGTAACAAAAGAAATCCAAAAAATGACATAATACTTCGGTTAGATTTTAATTTCGGTTCAGGCTTTCTGTTCTAATACTACAGCCGGCTCCAGAGGTTTCACAATTACATGCTCGTCCACATCAAACAGAAGCCGGTTATCGGTATGAACAATGTACTTATCTCCCTTAAAAAGTACGTGGTAGGTAATATCGTGCCCGCGAAACTCCCGCCCAACAATGATGCCGCTTTCATTTCCATTTTCTTTGCACCGCTCAATGGTCAGGTGCTCCGGGCGGATGGAACATAAAATCAGGCCTTCAGCTTCTTTGTTTATTTTAACCGGACCCAGCCGGGTTTCTACATTATCAGATCCGTCAGCATGAGCTCGGAATAAGTTCGTTCGGCCTAAAAACTGGGCTACAAATTGTGTTTTGGGATGATAGTACACCTCTTCCGGAGTCCCGATTTGCTCAATCTGCCCGTTATTCATAACTGCGATCCGGTCGGCAAAAGAAAGGGCTTCCTCCTGATCATGAGTTACAAGAATTGCACTCATCCCTGATTTCTTCAGAATAGCACGAACTTCTTTTCGGGTGGTGTCGCGGAGCATGGCATCGAGTCCTGAAAAAGGCTCATCCATTAGCACGAGCCTCGGCTTGGGGGCGATAGCCCGGGCCAGCGCTACGCGCTGCTGCTGCCCACCGGAGAGTTCATCAGGCATACGGTGTTTGTACTTTTCCATACCCGTTCGGCAAAGCACTTCTTCAGCTAACACCGGACGCTTCTTTTTCTCTACTTCCCGAAGGCCAAAAGCCACATTCTCGAGCGCGTTCATGTGTGGGAAAAGTGCGTAGTCCTGAAACACAAAACCTATCTCTCTTTTCTGTGGAGAAAGGCGTTTCCGGGTACTTTCAACCAGCTCATTTTCGATGTGTACTTCGCCGGCTTCGCATTGTTCAAAACCTGCGATTAGGCGCAGGGTTGTAGTCTTCCCGCACCCGCTGGGGCCTAAAAGTGCGAATATTTCATTCTTACCAACTTCAAAACTGACATCGTTTACAACGGGCCCGCTTTGGTCGAATGACTTCGTTAATCCGGATATTTTTAACAGAGAGTTTTTCATGTAGTTGCTGAACCAAAATATATTCATTTAGATTCAGTCTATATAAGATACGGACTAATCTGATACTTCTGAAAGTTTTGCCCCGTGAATATTTGTGAAACAGGTTGGGATAATGTAAGTTTAATTCGTTTCGGGAATACCATTTACAGATAATTATCAACTAACTACTATTCTTATGAAAAAAGTAAGCATCTACACATTGTTGTTGGCAGTGGCTTTGGTGAGTTTCCAGGCGTGCGGACCAAGCGAAGAAGAACGAAGAGCCGCTGAACAAGCCCGGCTTGATTCTCTGAGACAAGTACAGGAACAAAGAATCGCTGAGATGATGCAGGCCCGGGAAGACAGTATTGCACAAGCCCAGCAACAACAGGAAATGGTGGAAGAGCAACAGGGTCCTCAGTTTGCTGAAGACGGAACATATGTAGTTCAGGTTGGAGCTTTCCGGTCGGAAGAAGAGGCTAACGAATATAAAAATACCTTAACCGATCGTGATTATCCTCATGTATATACGGTTAAAATAGGGAAAGAAGAAACCGGTGATGTTTGGTTCCGGCTTCGGGTTGGCTTTTTCGCTGAGAAAGCTGAAGCTGAAGAATTTGGGGCTGAACTTGGTAGTGAATTGAATACCGGCTACTGGGTTTCTAAAGTCCAGAGATCAGGAAGCTGATACTATTTTAAGCTTAAATAATTTATAGTTGTATCTCTCCCAAGCATTTGCTTAATTACAGATGCGCTCAAGTAGCGTCTCTCTTGATGAATAGTCAGCCCCGCACATTAGATAAATGTGCGGGGCTATTTTTTTGCATCTTTTTTATTCCAACTTCGTAACCTTCCACTCCGAAAAACTTTCCTAATTCTACGGTTTACGTTATTATGCAGCTTCAACATCATTCACCAACCTCAATAAAAGTGGAATGAAAAATTTCAGTATTGCTACACGCCAACATGATCACGTAAGTATACTGGATATCAGTGGAGAGCTTGATGCGCATACTGCTTCTCAGCTTGAGAACGCACTAAAATCGTTAATTGATGAAGAAAGCTATGCTATCATCGTCAACTGCTCCGGCCTGGATTATATAGCCAGTGCCGGTTTAGGTGTTTTTATGGCTTACATCGAAGATGTGAGAAGTTTAGGCGGCGACATCAAACTAACAAATATGAACGACCGCGTTTATAACGTATTCGATCTGTTGGGCTTTCCAACTTTGTATGATATCCTGGAAGATGAAAAAGAAGCCTTAGAAAGCTTTGACAATTAAATAACCAAGAGAGTGGCTGGAAATAATAACATACAAACCCTTTCTGTTGAAGCTTCTACAGAGCATCTCGCCAAAGTGCGGGATTTTGTAGCTGCCCATGCCGAGAATATCGGGCTCAGCCAAAAAGATATTTCAGAAATAAGGCTGGCAGTGGATGAAGCCTACACAAATATTATTAAACACGCCTATAAAAACTCCCCCACCGAAAAAGTGAATATAGAAATTGGCTCCAACGCCAACCAGCTATGGATTTCATTGATGGATGAAGGGAATAGTTTTGACCCCAGCACTTACAGTGAACCCGACCTTATGCAACGCATCAAAGAAAAGAAACGCGGCGGCATGGGCGTTTACCTGATCCGTAAGCTCATGGATCAGGTACAGTATAACCGCAAAGGACATACCAACGAAATACGTATGGTCAAAAACCTTTGACGCATCGTGGATACTAAAACCTCTCTTTCGAATACTGAAGAACGTCAAAGCCGATTTGAGCTTCGCACCCTGCTGGAAACCAGCCGGATGCTCATCGAGTCTCAGGAACCGGATTTTGTACTGAACAATCTTTTGCTGATTACCATGGGGAAGCTACTGGTACCCAAGGGTATGATTCTCATCAACAAAGGCTCGAACCATTTTTACCTGGTAAGCAAGATTAAGGGAAAGAGTAATCTTGATGAGGATGATTCAGTTCAGCTTGAATTTCCTGAGGCCGAGCTGGATCGTACGGTACTTAAAGCGGAAGAATTTCCTGAGATTTCAAAAAAACTGGGCCTGGCTGAAGGCAGTATCTTTTTTAACCTGAGAACCACCAACCATCACCTTGGTTTTTTGTGTCTGGGGCCAAAGGGAAATAAGCAGCCGCTTACAGCCAGCGAACTGGAGTTCATCGAAAGCCTGACTATTATTTCTTCGGTTGCCATAGCTAACTCCAGAATGTTCCAGGAGCTTCGACTGATAAACCGGAAGCTCGATCGTAAAGTACACGACCTGAACACCCTTCTGGAACTCAGTAAAGATTTCAATTTGATGGTGGACCGGGATGAAATTGCCCGAACCTTTAAGTTTGCCATGCTGGGGCAAATGTTGATCCGAACATTCTTTTTTGTGCTGGATATTGACGGAGAAAAATCTATCGTATCCAGCAGCGGGTTGAAGGAACAGCCTACTGATAAAGAGCTGAATACCCTTTTTGAACTCGAAGATGTTTTCTATTGTGATGAAGAACATGACTGCCCCTTTTTGGAGAAAAACGGCATCAAACTGCTAATTGCGCTCCGCTTTCAGAATGAAAAAATTGGTGTTGTAGGGGTTGGAGCTCCTGCCAATAAAGAGCCTTATGGTAAAGAGCAGGTCAACTTTTTACAGTCGCTGGGGAACCTGGCATTACTTACCATCCAAAAGACATTATTGCTCGAAGAGCGGATAGAAAAACAGCGAATGGAAGAGGAACTCAACCTTGCCAAAACCATTCAGCAAGGGCTGCTTCCTTCCCCAATTCCAACTATCGAAGGCTTTGATTTAGAGGCCACAAACATTTCTTCCCGTCAGGTGGGTGGCGACTATTTCGATGTGCTTGAAACTCCTGACAACGGACATATACTCGCCATTGCCGATGTAACCGGCAAAGGTGTGCCGGCTTCTTTGTTGATGGCCAACCTGCAATCGATGTTACATGCCTTAGCCCCCATTGACATAACGCTGGCTGAAGCAACCGGAAGCATTAATGATATCATCCATAAAAACACACCGGCTGACAAATTCATTACTTTCTTCTGGGGAAAAATATCAGCTGATGGCAAGCAATTTGATTATGTGAATGCGGGCCATAACAACCCAATGCTATTCAAAAAAGGCAGTAAAGAACCGGTTGAACTTGATGCGGGTGGCGTGATTTTAGGCGCAATGCCTTCCATGATGCCTTATGATTCTGCCTCCATTGACCTGCAAGCCGGCGATACATTGATTTTTTATACAGATGGCGTTACCGAAGCGATGAACCCCGAGCAAACCGAAGAGTACGAAGAAGAAAGGCTTATTCAATGCATTCAATCCCATCTTGAAAAATCATCAAGCGAAATAATGAATGCTGTTATCGATGACATTATGGACTTTTCGGATGGCATTCAGTACGATGACATCACCATACTGGTGCTGAAGGTTAATTAAAGGTTTTTAAACCCAGCACTCCGGTTCCCGTTGCGGTCTTTTCTCTGTTATGCGCCAATATGGTTTGATAGGTACTGTACCGGTTCATAATTTCATTTACATACCGAACCGTTTCGATACCCCTGCAAAAGCCATAGCGTGCATTCTGGTAGTACTTGCGCTGCATCAGCTTTAGTAAAGACTCCGACACATCTTCCCACTCATTCGGGTTTTTATTGTGATCGATAGTGAGCCGGCGGGCATCAGCCAGGTGGCCGGAACCGGCATTGTATGCAGCCAGGGCAAACGACCATTTATTGGTAGAATCCATATAAGCATAGTGATCAAGATGAGAAGCCAGAATTTTAGCCCCTTCACGAATATTCACTTCCGGGATGTACAATGAGTCGGATGAGATTTCTGAGAACCTTGGCAACACCTGCATAATCCCGACAGCTCCTGCCCAGCTCACCGAGCTTGGATTAAATTTCGATTCCTGCGCAGCTATAGCGGTAAGCATCACCCAGTCGACATCCATTTCATCGGCTACCTCACGAATCATATTATCATAGGGAGAAATGGTGCCATATTGCTCTCCCTGATAATTAGGGCTGTAATAATCAGCTATTTGGTTGCCCGACTCAAAGTATTTTTTCCTTAATACATTCAGAAATGCAGAGCGTTTGGGAACCCCATCCTCATCAAAACGAAAATGCTTGTACAGGAAACGGTTTAGCTGATATTCGAGATCGGGGGCATTTTTGCGGACTGCCCAGGCAATGGTATCACTTTCGGCAATTAGTGGTCCTTTTATAAGGCCATTCATGTATTTATCGGCCGCATCAAAAATATTGTCGTCGGCAACGGTAGCTTCATACGTACCATCGGCTACCTGAAATAATACCGACTCGGTGTCCATATCTTCAGGAATAATGTTGATGTTCACCGGGAAGCCTTCATCTTTAAGCTCTTTTAAGCGAACGTAATACGAGCTGTTTCGGCGAACGCTGATGGGAATTCCCTCCATATCCGAAATACTTTCCGGTTTAAAACCCAGATCATCCGAAACGACAATAAGCTGATCAACCATGTTGTACGGACGGGTAAACTCTACCACCTGCTTTCTTTCGGGGGTGATGGTGTAATTGGCCGCTATAATATCTCCGCGACCGCTATTGAGCAGGTCATAGGGACTTTCATCGGGGCCGGTAATCACAACCTCAAGGGCAAGGTCATTTTCTTTTGTGAAGGCTTTCAGCAGCTCGTATTCAAAACCAACCTGAACTCCTTTATACAGAAAATAGGAGCCCGAACTGTAGCTGGTAATCATACGGAGTACGCCATTCCTTTTAATCTCTGCAAAATCTCTCTCAACGGGTTCACTTACAGAAACAGGGAGGGTTTCGCTGTTCTCGCGTGTGTCTGAAGATTGCGAACAGCTTAAGAAAAGCATAGCTCCACAGCCGGTGAGGAGCAGATACTTAGACACTCCAATAATGTTGTCTCTTTCAAATAGCATTAAGTGATGTTGGTTTCATTATTGTTTGAAATCAATTCTATAATGAAGTCACAATTCCATCTGCCGGAAGTAATGATACACCTATTTAAGCTGAATTCCTGAATTCTTAGTAATGTTTAATCTAATTCAGCATTTCTAACGTTGAAATAACCGAAAAGGTTCGCGAAATGTCTTTTACCACTGATTTGTATTGACTTACCGATATTCTCTATATCAAATTTCTACAAACTAACTCTTCTTATTGGATAAAATGAGTTGAAATAGCCGGGTTATTCTTCGATCTCTCTCTTATGCTTCGGCTTCTTTTTCCAGGTAAGCACTACCCCGACTAAGGTCACAAAAATGGCCACAAAAGAAAGAATCGCCGGAAGTTCTCCGAGGATAAAAAACGCAAGTACGGTCGCAAATACGGGTTCGGTCAGAATTAAGGTGGAAAGTAGTGTCGGCGAAACGAATTTAACGGCATAATTCAGGGAACCGTGGCCCATCAGCTGCGGGCCTATGGCTAATCCCAGCCCTACCCAAATCACCACCGGGGAAATGTGCTGGGGAATTCCTTCCACAATCAGCAAAATGACCACACAGGTTGCTGCCGCATAACCATACACCGGGAATACATACCCAAGCCAGGATCGATTTTGCCGGATTTTTCTCCCGATCAGAAAATAAACGGCAAAGATGGCCGCTGCCCCGAAAGCCATCGCATTTCCAAGCAAGGGGTTGGCAAAGGTTGACTCCGTATTGTAATCAGAGATTCCCAGAAGAACGGATCCGGCAAAAGCAATAAACACTCCAATCCAAACGGTGGGAGCAAACTCCATTTTGTACAATACCCGTTCTGCTACAATCAACATAATGGGGTGGATGGTAACCAGCACCGAAGCTGAAGCCACCGAGGTGTAATAAAGTGAGCTGATCCAAAGTATGAAGTGGAGTCCTAAAGCGATACCGGCAAAGGCCATCCATTTGGTTTCATTGCCCACCGGTTTTACATCGTATTTGTCGCTCTTTTTTTGATAGATATAGAACGGGAGCAGCATCAGAAAAGCGCCTACCGTACGTATGGCCACTAACAAAAGGGCCGAATGTTCGGTAGCAAACTTCACTAAAATGGGGGCAAAGCCAAAGGTGGTGAGCCCAACTATAAGGATCAGATAAACTTTAGCTTTTGAATAATCCTGACTCAAAATACTCCTATCGGATTCGATCCATTGAACGGACTAATTCCTCATCTTTTTTAATAAAACGAAGTGCTAAAATCTGAAACAGGAGTCCTGCAATTACAAGCCCGGTTCCAAGCGCTTCATCCCAAAGGTAGGTTCCGATTCCTCCCAACGAAAATAAAACCCCCACACAAAACCCAAGTCCGATTACCTGCAGCAGCGCAGCTCGTTTCACCCAAGCTATCTGATTTTTCCGGTTATTATAGAGGAAGATGGAAAAGACATTTATGATCAAAGCCACTAACAACGAACTTGCCAGGCCAATGCCAATCCAGAGCTGGGGATCGTTCATAGCTTTCTCGTAAATAGGGGTAAAATAAACCGAAAGATTAAGTATGGATGCCAGTGCCAAAAATACCGTTTGTAGTCGTTGTATCACAGAATGTTGTTTTTAATTTTTCTTATAAGATAAAAGTTTTCACAAACAAAAAAGCCCGTCTTCCTTTTAAAAAGATGACGGGCTTTAACTATTCGTTTTTCGAGCTTTAGCCGGCTGAAGGTTCTAAAGCAGGTTTGCCTTTAGATTCGCCATTCAACTCACTTTGGTCTTTTATAATACCCGGCTCGGTTGTTCCGAACATAATGGTATTCACTTTTCTTCTGCCTCGCTCAATGACGCTGTAAAGTACAGGCACAAGGATAAGCGTTAAGGCAGTGGCGAAAATCAACCCAACAATAACGGCGATAGCCATAGGGCCCCACCAGGCTGCTTGTTCACCACCCCAGAAAATGTACTCACTGAGGTTTGAAAAGAAGGTAATCGGGCTGCTGACTAAGGTTATGAAGTCAAAGTTGAAACCGATTGCCAGCGGTACCAAGCCAAGAGTTGTTGTGATAGCCGTTAAAATTACCGGCCGGAAACGAACTTTCCCGCCTTCAATCAAGGCGCTGCGTAAGTCGAGTCCGTCCCGGGTTCGCAGAATATCAACATAGTCAATAAGTACAATGGCGTTATTCACCACTACCCCGGCCAGCGATATAATTCCAAGTATAGCCATCAGACCAAGGGCCATCTGGAAGGTCACCAATCCATAAAATACTCCGGCGGTGGACATAATCACCGAACTTAAAATAATGACCGGCTTGGCTACTGAATTGAACTGTGAAACCAAAATAAACGCAATAAGGAATAAAGCTATCAAGAAGGCTTTGCCCAGGAACTCAAACGACTCCTGCTGATCCTGTTGCTGCCCTGTCCATTCGTACGAGTAGCCGCCGGGAAGTCCATCCAGGTAATCCTGTAACAGCACCTGCGCTTCGGCTAACACGGCATTTGACTGGTAACCGGAGCGAACATCCGCACTAACGGTAATAACCCGCTCTGACTCTTTATGACGGATTCCGCCGAAGCCATCACTCACTTCCCAGGTGGCCACTTCTGAAAGAGGGACCTGAATTCCTTCCTGGAATATAGTCAGATCTGCCAGGGTGCTGAGATCATCTCTGTACTCATCCGAAAGGCGGACAATAATTTCGTATTCTTCTTTTCCATCCCGGAACTTTGAAGCCTCTACACCGTTGATGGCCTGTCGCACCGTCATCCCAACTTCATTGGTATTTAAATCGAAAAGTGCTGCTTTTTCACGGTCCACTTCGACTTTCACTTCCGGTCTGGCTTCCGGTAAATCGGTTTCAAGTCCATCCAATTTAGCGAAGATGGAATCTTCTTCCATAATCTCCAGCACACGGTTTGAGATGCGTGTTAGCTGATCCATTTGAGGACCGGAGATTTCAAGGTTAATCGGAGGTCCGGTGGGCGGGCCGTCCTGTGGTTTTTCTACGGTGATTTTTGCGCCGGCAACAAGCCCGGACAAATCATTCCGCATGTATTCCATGGCTTCAAACACGCCTTTTTGGCGTTCTTCATAATCCACAAAATTAATGGCAACCGTTCCGAGATGGGTTGAATTCCCTCCCGAGGCGGCCGGGTCGCTGGTAATTGCCGCACCCGATGTTGCCAGAATAGTATTGTAATCCACGTTGTAGGGCATTTGCTCAACACGAGCGGCTACTTTATCCACTACGCTTTTTGTGAACTCCACATCCGAACCAACAGGTGTTTCAATTTGAACGTAGATGTCTCTTGGCGGGATGTCTTCCGGGAAGAATTCTGATCCCGGAAAGAAAAAATACAATGAAAGGAAACTGCCAATAAATACAATTCCAGCTATAACGAAAGTAATTAATGGGCCCACAACACCATTTAAAGTCCAAGCTAATATTCTTTCATATCGATCCAGCACCTTATTAAGACCCTCTCGCTGCCACCAATTACCAATAGGCTCAAGAACATATTTATTGGATACCCAAAGTATCACCCCAAGTGTGATCAGCATGGTCCAAGTTATAAAACTTGAAATAAGTAAAACTAATCCAATGAGACTCAAAAAAACATAAAGAGTGATTTTTCCTGCTTTTGTCATCACTGCTTTACCCTGCTCAGTATCAACCCGCATAAATAATGCACAGATTACCGGGTTGATAATCAACCCAACAAACAGGGAACTACTCAGGGTAATAATTAGAGTTTTCGGCAAGTATCCCATAAACTCCCCGACAATACCCGGCCAAAAAATCATGGGGGCGAAGGCAGCAAGAGTCGTTGCTGTTCCAGAAATAATGGGCAATGCTACCTCACCGGTTCCTTTCTTGGCGGCCTCAAAGTTATCAAAACCTTCCTCCAGGTAGCGGTAAATATTTTCCACCACTACAATGGCATTATCCACCAACATCCCCAGTGCCAGTATCAGGGAAAACAGCACAATCATATTCATGGTGATTCCCAACGCGCTCAGTATAATAAACGATAAAAACATGGAAAGCGGAATAGAGACACCTACAAATGAGGCATTCCTCACCCCAAGAAAAAAGAGTAATACACCTACTACCAGGATCAGACCTGAGATGATGTTATTCTCCAGGTTAGCTACCATACTTACCACGTCTTTACTCTGATCGTTGGTTATTTTATAAACCGTACTCGGCGGCAGAGCAGGCAATGCCTCTTCGAGAATAGACTTCACTTCGGTGGAAGTATCCAGAATATTTTGCCCGGTTCTTTTCTTGATCCCGAGTGTGATTACCGGCGATCCATCGAGGGTGGAATAGGTTTCCCGCTCTTTATATCCAAAAGTAACGGTAGCAACATCCCGGATGTAAACCGGTTTGTCATCATCCGCATTAACCACAATATCTTCAAGCGGAGCCGTTGTTTCGTACTGCCCGGGCACCCGTAACAGGAAGTTCTTTGTGCCTACGGTAATATCGCCACCGGGTACCGTTACGTTTTCCTGCTGAATGGCCGCGATGATGTCAGTGAAGCTGAGGTTGTAGTACTTCATCTTGGGCAGATCCACATCTACCTGAACCTCGCGCTCCAAACCACCGGTTAAATCAACCCCTAAAACGGAAGGAACGGCTTCAATATCTTCCTGTAAATCCTCAGCAATTTCTTTAAGGATGTCGAGGCTGTAATCGCCCGACAGGTTTACCTGCATAATGGGGAACTCGGAGAGGTTTACCTCCTGAATAGTCGGGTCTTCGGCATCTTCCGGAAGCTCCGGTTTTGCCAGGTCAACTTTCTCCCGCACTTTCTGCAGGGCTTCATCGATATCAATCCCGGTGTTGAACTCCAGGTTGATGTTCGAATACCCTTCCGAAGAGGTGGAGGTCATGGTTTTAACATCACTGATGTTACTCAGTTCATCCTCCAGCTTACGGGTAATCAGGCTTTCCATATCCTCGGGAGATACTCCGGGATAGATCGTTACCACAAAAATATTCGGAACTGTAATGTTCGGGAAAGACTCTTTGGGAATGGTGATATAAGACACAATCCCCAAAACAGCTACCAACATAATCAAAACCAACACGCTGATGCGGTTGTTTATCGAAAATGAGGAAAGCCAAAATTCTTTCCGGTTTGAACTGTCCGGAATAGATCGTTTTGCGCCGGCACCATTTGTTATATCGTCGGTACTCATCGTACTATTTCTCCAAAATCGTTTTTAAAATCATTAATTGGATGCAAGATCGCTCTCACGAGATTCCACAATATTGAGTCTCACACCATCATTAAGAAAGGCCGACCCAATGGTAATCAACTCTTCACCGGGAGCAATTCCGCTTCTTATAATTACATCCGACCGGTAAGACGGCCCTAATTCCACAACTCTCCTTTCTGCAACCGGAGCGCCGGACTCATTCTCTGTTTTTACATATGTGATGAACTCGTCGTCTTCTTTATAGATAAATTCTTCGCTTACAATCAGCACGTTTTCTTCCATCAGTGTATTCAGGCGCAGGTTGGCAATCATATCCACCTTATAGCTTTTTTGCTGAACCGGAAGCAGAACCTCGATTCGGAATGTGCGGCTTTGCGGGTCAATACTGTTTCCAACAAAAGAAATTTCTCCCTGAAGGGTATCTGCATTCTGAGTATCGAACCATACTTCAACATCGTCACCTGACTGCACCACATCTGCATAGCGGGCAGGTACGCCGGCCGTTACGATGTACGTGTTGGTTCCGATCAGCCTGACCACAGGCATTCCGGGACTTGCCATTTCGCCCTCCTCCAGCATGTACTGCTCTACCGTACCGGCAAAAGGAGCTGAAATAGTTGTGTTTTCCAGGTCAACTTTAATCGACTCCAGCGCGGATTTGTTCTGCTGATAATTGAACTTGGCGTTCAGCACATCAATTTCTGAGCCGATTTCACTTTCCTCATACACCCGCTGCAGTCGCTCATAATTTTCACGGGCTTGTTCGGTTGCTGCCTCAAGTCGGGCTTTTTCCTGTCTCAGCTTGGCATCATCAATCCTCAGGATGGTTTGGCCTTTTTTAACTTTAGCACCTTCCGGAACTGACTGCTCCATAATACGTCCGGCCACTTCAGCGGAAATCATGATGTCGTTTTTGGTTTCCACATTTCCCACTACCCGAAGCTGACTTCTGAATGTCTCCGGCTGAAGCGTTCTTGTTTCTACGTTCACCGTTTTTCCCACAACTTCATCATTGGCAATTTCCGGGGCTTCTCCCGAACAGGCAGCAATAATGGCTGCAAAAACAGTTATTAAAATCAGATTAAATTTTTTCATTTCGATTGAGTTCGTGTCTTTATTGTTAAAAATCATTCTACTTCCATTTCCATAGTATCAACAAAAGGTACGTGACCGGTTGCCAGGTCGTACTGTGCTTTGGCACTCAGATATTCAAACACCATCAGCGCATAGTTTACTTCCGCCTGACGGACCTGAACTTCGGCATCAGTAACTTCTAATTGTGAACCGATACCATTCTCCAGTCTTGCAAGCGCCCGCTGGTATCCTTCCTCGGCTTGCTCAAGAGCTTGTTTGCGAGCTTCTGCTGTTTCAAAACTTTTATTCAGCTCTTCGGCTGCAGATGCAACCTCATTTTCAGCTGATAATTCAGCTGCGCGAATTTGCTCTTCGATATCCTTCCGGGAAATTTGGGCACGCTGAACATCTGCCATTCTTTTAAAGCCTTCAAATATGGGCAGGCTTACATTAATCCCGAGTGTTTGAAATCTTGTGTTGTTTTCGAAGAAGGTGGGACTGCCCGGTTCGGCTGCGCTCCATTGCAAGTTATAGGATGCTGTGATGGTTGGCAGAAACCGGCTCTTCACCGCCTGAATTTCTTTTTCATTCAGGTTTAGTCGTGCATCCAGAATACGAAGATCGCCGCGCTCATCCATAAACGAGTTCATGGTTTCTTCTTCCCTCTGGTAGATAAAGGGATTCATCTGATCGATTCTCTTAATCTGGGCATTCTCCTCCGCACCGGCATCTTCCGATACAATATCAAACGCGTTTAAATTTCCCTTCACTTCAAAATCAACCTGTAGCGGTAATCCCAAAGCCACCTTCAGCCCCCGGTAAGCTTCATCAACCGCATACTGGGCTTCGATTAACTGCGGACGCTGATTGCTCAGCTGCACTTCCAGCTGAAGCACGGCGTATTCGTCAACCAAACCGGCCTGCTGTCGTGCGCGATTCTCTTTCAGGTTCTGCTCAATTCGCCTGATCTGAGCTTCCTGCAGCCTCAGCTGCTCTTTAGCCACCAACACCTGGTAGTAAGCTACCCGGGCTTGTGTTATAATCTGCTGAGTTGTGGCCCGAAGGTTCTCCTGTTGTACAGTCTTGAAAATTTCGGAAGTGGAAAGTCCTACAAAAACCTCGCCCCGGAAAATGTTTTGGGTAACCGTAAATCCACCCTGCCAGTTATTATCCGTTCCGAATGCTACAGGCACCAATTCATCGGGATCTGCATTTTGATCAAATATGATGGCCGGAATAAAGTTTACAGGCACTTCAAAGTTCCGGGTGTAGCTCATGCTTGAAGAGATATTCGGATACACTTCGCTGTACGCAATATCAACGAGTTCATCCGCATCTTTTACGGAAAGCAGCGCCCGGTTAACCTGTGGATTGTTGGCAACGGCCACTTTGATGGCATCTTCCAGTGTTAGTTCTGCGTCAGCAAATAGTGAGTCGCCTTTTACCTGTCCAAATGCCGTTGATTGTAAGAGCAAAAGCAATCCTGTTACAAGGAAAGTAAATCTCATGGGTGAGTGAGTTGTCATTAGTTTAAGTGGTTCTGAAAATGGGTTCAAAAAAAGCGGGAGCTTCTACGGTTCTATTTAGATTCTGTTTCAAAAATTGACTTTGAGTCAATGTCTTTTTTACTCTCATCCGTTGCAATTCCACAACCTATGAGTTTCATATAGCCTTCGAACAAAGAATTCATCTCTACTTTGTTCTTTTCCAAAAGATGAAAGTGCGGGGTGTTCTGATGTAAATAAGCCAGGTTCACCATTCCGTGGGAGGTGCTCCACAGAAGAATGGCCAGCTCTTTTGCATCATATGAATCGTTGATGGATCCGTCTTGCATGCCAATCTGAATAGCACGAACCATGCTTGTAAAAGAAGTATCCATATTAGATTGGCACATTTCGATGTATTCACTCTCACCAAGCTGATCAGTGTCTTTCAGGTTATCAAAAAAGCGCATGGAACGGAAAAACTCCGGATGAGATCGCACAAAGTTCAGAAAGGTTGCCCCGATGGTATATACCATCTCAATACCGGGAAGGTCTCGGGTTAAAACATCCGAAATCTGCTTAGAAAGCATATTGGTGGCTTTATTACATATGCCCAGCACCAGGTCAGACTTATTTTTGAAATAATGGTATAACGACCCTTTACTAACCTCTGCCCGCTCAGCCACTTCATCCATATTAAGGTGATCAAGTCCCTTCTCGAGAATCAACTCCTCGGCCGACTCCAGGATCAGCACCTTTTTTTGTTCTTTCTCGCGCTCTTTGCGCTCCGATGTTCCCATATATTGACTTCAAGTCATTTTTTGAATTGAGGTCACAAAACTACAGACATTCTGAAATAGTTCCTAACTTTTTCGGGTAAAAAATTATGACCACGAATTCGTTACTCAGATCCCAATTCATTGGGTGTAGCAGTGTTGGGGTTCAATAAAAAGTTCGGTTTAAAACTGCTTAACCCTTACCTTTTGCCTCACCAAAAAAATCAGTCTTTGAAGCGACCGTATTTAATTGACCTCAGCCTGATCCTTGTAGCCATTATCTGGGCATTGAACTTCAGCATTGTAAAAGTATCTCTGCGCGAGATGGACCCCTACAGCTTCAATGCACTTCGGTTTATCTTCGCCACCGCTTTGTTATGGTATGTAGCCCGCAAAAGAGGACATTCTCTAAAAGTAAAGAAAGACCATTTTTGGAAATTGGTGGGCATCGGGATAGTTGGCAATCTTTTTTACCAGCTGTTTTTCATTATCGGGGTGAATTACACCTATGCTGCAAATGCCGCCGTGATGCTGGGCACCATTCCCATTTGGGTAGCATTGCTTTCTCAGTTTTTTACGGATGAGAAACTTACACTGCTGAAAGGTCTCGGCGTTTTATTTGCTTTTGCCGGAGTTACACTCATCATAATGGGTGGGCAGGATACCCTTTCTTTTGAATCCGAGACTTTCCTTGGAAATATCATTACCCTTGTAGCCGCCGTGTGCTGGGCAACCTACACTATCCTTTCCCGAAAATACCTGGCTATTTACAGCCCTATACAATATTCGGCATTTATGTCGGTTGTCGGGCTGATTGCCTTATTGATCGTCGGTCTGCCCTTCCTGATAAAACTGGAGTGGAGTGGAATTTCATACATTGGCTATGGCGGGATTTTCTATAGCGGGGCCTTATCGATTGGCTTGGCTTACATCATCTGGAATAACGGAGTGAAAATGATCGGTGCAGTACGCACAGCCGCTTACCAAAACCTGGTACCGGTATTAGGGCTGATATTCGGACTGGTTTTATTAGGTGAAGAACTCTCCGTTCTTCAATATATTGGGGCCGGATTAGTTATTACCGGAATAGTGTTAGCACGATTAACTGTAACTTCCTTTAAGAAATCTGTAAAAACAAAGTGAGAACCAATTTGAAATCGATTACAAAACGACTGTTCAGCGCTCTTCTTTTTCTAAGTTTAATACTGGGCGCGATGCATCCTGCCATTGGGCAAAACAATCAAAGCAACAGTCAAAGCGGTACGGGACTAAATTTAAACTTCGATATTTTTGACGGAAGTTATTACTCAGATCCGCTTGGCATTCAACTGGCTGCACGGCAACTTCCATATGATGGCACCATCGACAAAAGCACTTATGAGCTGGGAGTAAATGACCTGCTTTCGATTAGAGTAGAAGCTTCTAAAAACTTTTTTATCCGTGGCGTGATGGTAAACCCCGCCGGAGATTTAATTATACCATCTATTGGACCTGTTAACGTGGATGGATTGACTATCTCTGAAGCCGAGCAAAAGATTAAAAAGGAATCAGAAGATTATGTGAAAAATGCCTCCGTGGTTATCACGCTTGAAAGTCCCCGACCGATTTACATCCAGGTTACCGGTGGTGTACCATACCCGGGGAAGTATATGATTCCTTCCCAATCGCGGGTTGATCAAGCCATTTATTCATCCGTGACGGACGGAAGCCGCGACCTGAGAAATGCCTCCCTTTCCAATTCCAGTGATTTTTTAACAAAGGGTAATTATGCCTACCGGAACATCAAAATCGAACGGGAAGACGGTTCTGTTGAGTATGCCGATTTAGTATCCTATTTCAGGATCGGGGATGCTGAATTTAATCCCAAAGTTAAAGACGGGGACATCATCACCCTGAAAAAACAGAATATTGAAACCCCGAAAGTCAGTATTTCCGGCGCCGTGAAAGCAGATTATGAGTTTCAGTTTATTAAAGGGGACACTCCGGAAAAACTGTTACAAATAGGCGGCGGTTTTGAAGTGATTGCCGACACCAGCTACCTGATGATATTCCGAAGAACGGATACCGGAGCTGAGAAAATTATCGTTGAACCTGAAAACTGGGACACTTTCAAACTACAGCCCAATGACCGGGTAGTAGCTCCATTTAGTGACGAGAAGAATACTTCCGCTTCGGCCTGGGTATATGGTGAAGTTGAAATTCCCGGCAACTTTCCGGTCTATTCCGGAGAAACTACCGCACTTGAACTGCTGGAACTTTCAGGAGGGTTGACGAACAATGCCTTGCCTCAAGCAGCCTACCTGATGAGAAGTGGCGGCTTCAGAAATGAAATTCCGAATAAGTTCAACGCAGACCTGATGCGCCGCACTTCCGATCAGGTAATTCAAGGCTTGGAATACCTGGAAGCGGAAACCAAGCTCAGCCAAAACAAAGTGTATATCGACCTGAAAGATGAAAGTCAGCTTGCAGGCCTGAAGATTTTTGATGGTGACCGTTTGTACATCCCCAGAGACGAAAATACACTTTTCGTATTTGGACAGGTTAATAATCCCGGTTACTTCCCTTACACGCCGGGAGCCAATGCCATGGATTATGTGAGCCGCGCCGGCGGGTTTGCCTTGTCGGCCGACAAAGACCGTGTATTCGTGATCAAGGCAGGCAACGCCACCTGGTACCGCCCGGGTGAAACGGAAATCCAGTCCGGCGACCGCATATTTGTTGACCGCCAGCCGGTAGAAGAACTAAATGCCTTAAGAAGCTATCAAATTCAGAAAGAGAGCATCAAAAACACCCGCATACAGCTGATCATGACCGGTATCACCACCATTACCGGAATTATAACTACGTATGTAGCTATTCAGAATATTAGGAATTAAGACCGAGTTAGGTTGTTTTCCCTTTGAATAGATTTTTAATCAGGGGCTGGGTAGTCATTTTCCAACGAGTCAGCCATCGTTTTAAAATATTGCTCCCCTGTAATCTTGTGTAGAGTATTAAGTTGTGAAATGTGCACTCCATGGTAGAACTCTTTTGTAGGCTTATTATTTAAATCATAAAAGCTAATCCCACCAGGATTACGGTAATCACTTATGTACCGCTCTATAGTTGTAATAGAAGCCTGAAGCAGCTTTAATACTTCTTCATCCCCCGTCATTAGGTAGTAATCATAAAGCCCAAATGTTGCAAAGATAAATCCATTTAGTACATGTACAGGTTTTTCTATTATGTATTCCTCAATCCAAAAATAACCTTCAACATCAATAAGCGAAATCCATTGCTCTTCCTGGCTTTTAAGCAGCTTAAGAGATTCAAAAGTTTTAGAAGCCCACTCTGAATATTTAGGATCACCGGTTACATTATATAGGCGGGTAAAAAAAGTTAAAATCCGGCCCTGTGCCATCCCTGAATACCATGGGCTTTTTAGGAAATCTCCGCTCGAATAGGTGTAATCAAAGTTATAAGGGAAAAGGAACTTATCGTTTGCTTGATTAGCATTTTCGACCAGCCTATTTGCGATGCGCTTGGAGAGTTTGAGGTAATCCGGATCACCGGTTCGTACATATCCGTCTACAAAGCTAATTCCTAAAGCAGATATATATACCGGGTGGTAATAGGGCGTACCATCGTACACATACATCGGTACTGAATCCTGGTCAAAAGCATCCATTGTCATGGAGCGAACATATTCTCTTATATATGGCATTTCATGATAGGGGAGCTCTTGAATTGAATAAGCTTTTAGGTTTACCTCCGACAAATCTTTTACTTTTTCAGATTTCTCAGAAAGTAGGTTACACCCTGAAATAATCAAGATAATGGGTATTATATACTGCCATCTAAACATCACTCAATCTTATATTTTTTTGTTAAACTAATTATCCAAATTAAGTTTATTACCTGTATTAATATGCTGACTCCACTGAATAACCCAATAGCAAGGTAAATGCCATCCATATTTGCTCCTACAATTATAGCTACCACTCTTATAATGAAGAGAGCTATCTCAAAATAAAACGATTTATTATGCTCGTTATATATCAAAGGAATATAGGTTACTGGAGAAATTAGGAAGACAATAAATAAAAAAGGCGCCAATAATTGAACCAACTCACCTGACACTAACCATTCTACCCCAAAAACAAACTGAAAAATTTCCGGCCCGAAAAAAGTAAGAATACCGAATGGAATCACTGATAACATAAAAAGTTGTTTAAGTGTTTTTTTGGTATAACCTCTTAAACTAATTTTATCGTTATACATTTCAGATACTTTTTGACTGAATACCTGATAAAAAGCACTGGCTATTAATTGTACAGGTACAATACAGACCATATAGGCCAGACCGTAATAACCAACCGTTTTTTCATTAAAAAAATAACTCAGAAGTATTGGTATTACACTTAATGAGAGGGCGTTTACAAATGCATGGGGAGCATTTACTTTCAAAAACTTCTCATACTTTTTCATCAAATAAGAAGCCCTTTTTAATGAAAAAGAAGAGGTTAAATAATTATCTACTTTATTCAATTTTCTTAAAAGGTATCCTGAAGAAAATAGATCCCCGGATAGCTTGCCAATAATTAACCCTCCACTTAAAAACCCCATTGCCCCAAGAATTACCTGGAAGCCACCCACTAAAACTGACCTGATCGTTTTGCTAACTGATATAGGGCTATACTCTTTTTCTCTGTTTAGCCCATTCTGTGAAGCTTTTATAACAGCAAATAAAAGAATGTTTATAGGTACTAAAAATAAATATGCCCCCATAGAGGGAATATTGAATATCGGGAGAATCTCTTTCCAAAATACCAAAGTAATCAACATTACAACCATTGCAACGCCAATGGTTAATAGCATAGCAACTTTAAACAAATGCTGCGCATTATAGCGACTCTTGGTTATTAAAATCGCAAAGTCATACCTCCCGGTTGCAAAAGAACTAATTAGAGAAAGCATGGCCAAATAAATAGTAAATACTCCAAAATCAGTAGCATCATACATCCTGCTTATTATCGGAGAAACTATCACAGGGACAAATAGCGCAAAACCATTTCCAACAACCAAAGTAAAAATATCCCTCAACTCACTGGGGATTTTTTTATAAAGCTTTTTCATATGTTGAAAAGAAATTTCATTTTTAATCGAATCGTATAAACTTTTGTCCTCATTCTCACTTAGACCAAATAATTCTTGAAAATAGCTTTAATTAGTCACCTTTTCCCAACAGAACTTCACCCTTTTTCAGGAAAGTTCATAAAAGACCAATTGACCATGCTCAATAGTGAGCCGGGAATTGAGGCGGATTTAATTGTACCAACCCCTTTTTCCATTCCATTTACCAAGCGAAAAAGGAAGAACCATTCTGATTTACTTGTTAACTGTGAAGCTAATCGCCTTCGATATTTATCATTTCCACGTAAAAGATTCCCGACACTCATTTCAGCAAGCCTTTCTAAAGCCGTTGGGAATTACTTTAAGAATCAAACTTATGATGTCATTAATGTCCACTGGATTTATCCGGATGCACTGTGTATACCTGAACTGAAGCAGTTGGGCTTTAAAACAGTACTTACTGTACATGGAAGTGATTGGTATCAAAGTAAAAATAATAGAACGTTGAGCAAGCTGTTTGGGGAGGTTCTTCATCACGTAGATAGGGTTTTATATTCTGGCCCAAAGCTTAAAGAAGACATGGAATCTCACTTTCCATTTCTGTCTCGAAAATCTGAAATCGTTTACAATATGGTGGATGAACATCTATATGATGTCCCGGCTGTAGAAGAAAAGGATTCTGCAAAAAAGGAGTTGAACTGGGACACAGAAAAAACCCATAGCTTAACAGTAGCAAATATTCGTCATGAAAAAGGGATTGACCTCTTACTCAAATCCATAAATGAAGAAATGGGATTAAAAAATACCCACTTCCATATTATTGGAGCGGCAGGGCCGGAAAGTTATATGACCGAAATCCATTCGCTTCTTAAAGCCAATTCATTTGACAATATCACCATTCATCAACCTGTTCTTCCAGGCCAGCTTATTAAGTATTATCATGCTGCAGATTTCTTTACCCAGCCAAGCCGGCGAGAGGGTTTTAGCGTGGCCATATTAGAGGCAATGGCTTGTGGACTTCCTGTGATCTGCACTGATGTTGGAGGCAACAGATTTCTCATTGACGACCAAACCGGCCTATTAATCAAAAATGGCACTTCCGGAAAGCTCAGCGATGAACTCCGGAAAATGGCTGAACAATATAAATCTTACGATAGAAATGTCATCCATAGTAAAGTAACATCTAAATATGGACGTGAAGCATTCAAAAAAAGATTACTTGACAACTTTACTGAAGTATTAGCAGATTGAACTGTATAAGTTTAACAACTTCTTTTCCTCAATCGACCAATTATACTTTTTAAGCACCATTTTCTTTCCATTTTCTCCCATCTTATTCGCCTCTTCAGGATGACTTTCTAACCATAATATAGCCTTAGATATTTCTTCGGCTTTTTCCGGGTCAACTAAAAGACCACAATGGTTTTCCGTCACTATTTCTCGCCAAAGAGGAAAGTCCGAGCCTATAATCGGCAACCCCTGAGCCATATATTCGAATAGCTTGTTAGGCTGAGCGTTTATGTGATTGGCGACCGGTTTAAAAAGAACCAGGCCCGCAAATGAGTTTTGCGCATATTTAGAAAGTTCTTTTCGGTTAATCCGGCCTTTAAAATCAGTGAACTTCCAGCCCTTTCTATTCTCTATTGATTCTCTCAACTCATTGTCATCAAATGCTCCGGCCATCAGAAAAGTAATCTCTTTTTCGGCATTAGCTCTTTCAATCGCCTCAATCATTTCAACAATACATCGCTGTTTTGAAATCCGGCCAACATAAAATACCTGAGCTGATTCTAACCGGGCTTCTCGTTGTGATGTCATTTCAAGCTCAGATAACTGTGGAAAGTTCTGAATCAAATAAGTGGATTTATTAAATCGGTCTCTTATTGATTTCGTAACTACGACTGTAGCATCTAACTTGGAGTTAGCAAGCTTTTCTAATTTATCTGCAATTCTGGAAAAAAGGTTACGGAGAGGCTTATAAATCCATTCTTTATCGAGTATACTGGCCGGTACATCTTCATGCACATCATAAATTACCCTGTAACCACAACTTTTCAAGAAAAGCCCGATTGGAATAAGTTCCGGATCATGGAAATGAAAAATTGTGCCCTGAGGATACTGAATAACCTTTCTGAATAAAGCCGGTATTGTTTTCAGAAATCGATCCCATTTCTTTTTAGCAACAGGAAGCCCTATAACCTTTATACCATCCAACACTTCATTTCCGGGATTCTGTACTAACAGATCCACGTTATACCCGGCATCTACCAAAGAACGGCAGATCTTATAAAATATCCGAGTGTCATACAGGGTATGAACCGAACTTAACTGCACGATTTTAGGAAACGAACTATCCATTTATCTAAGATAGTATGTTTTCAATTTCTCTTGCCATCCAGAACCGCTATTCAGATTATACTTAGGCACCTGAATACCTAATTCTTCAAAAAATACTTCAGACATGTTGTTGTCATAGTGCTGACCTGTATGGACTATGACTTCATTATACTTTTTGTTCAGCTCTTTGGATAAAGCCGAAAGCTTGATAAACTGCGGACGAGCTCCAACTATGGAAATGATTTTCTTCAACGATTCCTGATTAGTGATTGTAGTTTACCAACCCTTGACTCGAAATAAGAATTTGCGGATCAATTGATATAGAAACCCGCTAAAATGACCTACCTGCATTACTAATATGCTGCCCATAGAGTGTAACCATAAAGACAGCAGTCCCGGCGAGGGGGATTCTCCGGTCCAATTTTCCTCAATAAAATTGTCTTTGTGCTTAGTAACCACTCTCATTGACTCTCCCAACAGAACAACGATGAGAAACAAAAGGAAAATGAAAAAATATAGATCTTGTTCTAAAAAAAAGTCTAACAAACCATAAATCATCAAACCACAGATAAACATAAAGGGGATCAATCCACGGATAGGAGAGCTCTTAGGATGTAACAGCTTTGTAAGTAGTCGCCCCCTTCCATACCTAAAGTATTGTTTAAATAAACCCAAATATGTACTTCTCGGATAATACCAGCTTTTTATTTCCGGACTTATATAGATACTCTCTTCTCCATACTTTTCAATAAACCGAAGATTAAGCTCCGAGTCCTGATTGGTAATGTTTTTAGTGCTAAACCCACCAATTTGCCTGAGGTCTTTTGTCCAAAAACATCCAAGAAAAACAGTATCAGCATATCCTGTATAATTTTCATTCATATACTTTGCCCCACCATTCCCCAAAAAACTTTTCACTGCCAGCGTAGTACCGGCCTGTGCTCTATTGGAAGCTACATATCGTTGGGAGCCCCCCACATTTTTTGACTTGGTAGTTAGAAATACCTTGATGTTTTTTTCAAGATAATCTTCCTGATATAAACAGTGACCATCAGCACGAACAAAAATATCTCCTTTTGCTTCCTCAATCATTCTATTAAGAGCAAAAGATTGATACTTTTCTGGATTCTGCATCAATTTTATTCTGCTGTCGCCTTCCGACATTTTATTAACAATTTCCTGTGTTCGGTCGGTACTCCCTCCATCGGCGACTAATATTTCAATCAAATTAGGATATTCGGTTGATTGGAAACCTGATATAACTCTCTCGATATGATCTTCTTCATTCAGTACCGGTATTCCTACCGTTACCGATGGTAGCTCACCAGAGATTGTGTAATCTTCAGTATGATTCTTTTCTTCTTCGATAAGGGCCTCTGATCCTTCTAAGTTGTTTCTAAATTCGTTTGTGTGCTTGCCGAAGTTTCGATGAATTTATTTGATACAAATATTAATCCAATTACTATAAAAAGGATACTGTTATAATACATACCCCCCAAAAAGTTGTAAAAGACAAGATAAGCAATGAAAGTAGCAAAAAGTGAAACTGATATAATCCTTTTACTTGACCCTTTTGGCATATCATTTATTGTTTGAGTCGATGTCTTCCATATCACATAAAGAATGCCAATAAATAGTATAAATCCAATGATCCCAAGTTCTGCAAAAACTGAATAAAATTGATTATGTGGCTGATAAATACCTAATGTTGTTTCTGGCGGATGATAAGTTTTGAAAACGGTTGAAAATCCCTGAAAACCAACCCCCATTAAATAACTGTCCAAAATCATATAAATCGCTGTTACACCAAGTAAGATCCTGTATTTTGAAGAGTCTTCAGAAGAACCGGCAAAAATATTTATAAATCTTTCTAAAAAACTGAAAGCCAACTGTCGCACTGTCTCGCTTAATGCTATTGCAATTAAAAACGCTACCATCATATACACTATAATGCGGTAGTTCTTTGTGTAATAAATTATCACAAACGTCCCGATAGCAATGGCTACCCAAGAACTTCTTGAATAGGTTAGTAATACAGAGCCTATCAATAAACCTATGAAACCGAATAGAACCAATCGTTTAAAAAATGATTTTTCTTTACTAAAAAAGCCCATCAAAATCATTATCGGCAGGAAGTAGTTGCTTGCAAAAATATTAGGGTCCAGTGCACCGCCCGAAGAACGCATTAATTTCTGCCCCTGACCGGCATAATTAAAGGCCGCTATTTCAGGGTTTATATAGACTTGTAATAGATTATAGGCTCCAACCAATAAAGCCGCTCCTATAATTATGAAGCATATTTTCTTAAGCTGTTCAAAAGAGTTGATGCTTCCATAAACTATGTACGTCATTATTATCAACGCAATAAACCTGAAAACATAAAACAGTGCTTCTTCCCGATCAGGGGTATAAACTATAGATAAAAAAATCAGACCGACAAAAAGCGCATACAGAACCTCAAGACCATAAACATCTATAGTAACGTCTCCTTGAATAAGCTTTTTTGCCAAAAAAATTACCAACGAAAAGATGAGAGCAATTTGAAAAAACGTAATGGGTAACACAGAACTACCGTCCTCTGCCACAAGAAAAACGCCGGTAAATAAAGCTCCTACAACAAGCGGCGCTACAAGTACCACCCCGTTAAATAACCGATCAATGGTCAGCATTTCTAAAACTTAAAGCCGAAGTAAATTTTTGGTACCGCTCATAATCTTCGGGATTCTCTTCTTTCCATTTATCAAAATAAACTTTTATGAATGCTACTATACAGCCAAATAGGAAAGCCGCAATCATGATATATGCTCGCTTGGGGCTGTGCTTATAGGTTGGCTTAACGGCATTATCAATCACCATCAGTCCGGATGTGGCTTCTTCAAAACTGAGCTTTTGCTGCTCGTACTGCGGATAAAGCACTTTGTAAATCTCTTCCTGAACCATTACCTCACGATATCTCCTTAAGTACTCCACAAATAGGGCCGGCATTTTTTCCACGGGCTGGAAAATATCAAATTGCCCGTCGGTCGTTTCCAATCCTTCACCCGAGCCTTTAATGAGGTTATTATAGCGTCGTTCAAGGGCTCTTTTCTGAGTTCTTAAATCGGTAAGCTTTGAACTGTTTTCACCCAGAACATCCTGCAGGTAGTTGATTTGAATTTCCAACTTCACCAGCTCGGTTCTTACTTCTGCGATCGCACCAATCTGAGCTGCCGCCTGTTCTTCCACTTCCAGAATTCCATACCGGCTTTGAAAAGCAACCAGACTGTCTTCAGCTTCTTCCATGTCGGCCAGGTTTTGCTCCAGCCGGTTTTTGATCAGCAGGTACCCGTCTTCAACATTCTTTTTGTTGAGCTTTTGAACCGTGGAATCAACCACTTCATAGTACCTTTTAACCAGATTATAAACGCGTTCTGGATCATCCCCGAGGTGGGCTAATTTCAAAGCAATAATGGAATTAAAACCAATACCGCCCTCACGGATGTCTTCAATTTCAATGCTGTTATCAAACATTTTTCGCTGGGCTTCGGGGATGTCATTTCCATAAACTTCCCCGAGGTTAAACTCATCAATCAGTTGATCCTGAATTTCCGTGCTTCTCAGCAAAACCAGAACTTGCTCTGCAGAAATACTGCTTCCACCCATCTGAATATCTGCCAAACCGCTGAGTAAACCACCGCCTGAGAGGTTAATCGAATTCCCGTCTGTAACAACAAACGACACTTCCGATCGATAGGTCTTCGGCCAGGCAAAAGCTAAAATAGTGCCGATAACGGTCGCCGTTAGCACGATTATCGCTATCGTCTTCTTTCTTAAAGCCAACGTTGTGGCTACATCTAAAATATCTACTTTTCTGTCTTCGCTCATTGTTTGATTAAACTCGGTTCCCACCACTTAATAAATATAAAATTGCCATCCGCACCGCTACTCCGTTGGTTACCTGATCCAGTATAACCGCACGGTCGCTGTCGGCGACTTCACTTTCCATTTCCACTCCGCGGTTAACAGGACCGGGGTGCATGATTTTAAACTCGGGATATTTTTCCAGATGAGAAAGTTTAATTCCAAACCGCTCATGGTACTCTCTTGTGGACGGGAAAAACTCCGTGCCCGATTCCTGTCTTTCCAGCTGTATGCGCAAGGCCATTGCGATATCACACCAGGCCAGGGCTTCTTCCAGGTCGTAAGAAACCTCAACGCCCATGTCTTTCACAAATACCGGCATCAGTGTTTTCGGCCCGCATAAAACTACATCGGCTCCCAATTTTTTCAGTCCGATGATATTTGACCTCACCACCCGGCTGTGGGCGATATCCCCGATTATAGCAATTTTCTTGCCTGTCAGATCGGGGTGAATGGTTTGCATGGTGAACATATCCAGCAAGGCCTGAGTGGGATGTTCGTGAGCTCCGTCCCCGGCATTCAATATTGCTGCATCCACACATTTGGTAAGAAAGTGAGGTACTCCCGGACTCTCATGCCGAACCACAACCATATCTATCTTCATAGAGCTGATGTTGCGAATGGTATCTTTTAGCGACTCCCCCTTTTTGGTGCTGGACGAGCTTGTTGAGAAGTTCACCACATCTGCACCCATTCGTTTTTGGGCAAGCTCAAAAGAAAGCCGGGTTCGGGTACTGTTTTCATAAAACAGGTTTACAATAGTCTTATCCCGAAGGGTTGGCACTTTAGGCACCGGGCGATCTAAAATTTCTCTGAAATATTTGGCCTGTTCCAATACATAACGGATGTCATCTGCTGAGTAGTCGGTAAGCCCCAGCAAGTGCTTTTGTTTGAAGGGATATTCTCCGGAAGGTTTATCCATTCTCTGCTACCTCCACCTCTACTACATACACGGCATCTTCGCCGTCTAACTCATTTACTTTTACCCGCACTTCTTCATTTTCATAGGTGGGAACGTACATTCCCATATAGTCTGCGGCTACCGGCAGCTCCCGATGTCCGCGGTCAATCATACAGCAAAACTTAATGCTTCTCGGTCGGCCGTAGGCCATAAGGGCATCCATTGCCGATCGTACCGTTCGTCCGGTGTATAGCACATCATCTACCAACACAATATCACGGTCGTATAAATCGAAGGGAATTTCGGTGACTTTAACCTCGGGCATTTTCAGTTTGGAGCGATAATCATCCCGGTAAAAGGTTACATCCAGCACCCCAAAATCGATGGTTGTATTGAAGGATTTCCTGATTTCTTCCACGATGCGTTTCCCCATGTGAACACCGCGCGTCTGCATTCCTACTATGGCAAGGCGGCCAACATCATCATAGCCTTCCAAAAATTGATGGGCAAACCGCAGGTAAATGCGATCCAGATCTTCGGCCGTCATGATTTGTGCTTTCTTCAAGCGGGAATACCTTCTTTTTTTGAACGCTAAAGTTAGCGTTTGTATGCTGTAAATGCCAAAGGAAAGTATAGAAAGCTGAAATAGGAATATTCGCAATGAAACGCTTTCAATCGGCTACAGCGTTATGATTTAACAATTTTGAAATAAAGTGTAATGTAAAAGGATATCTAATAATACCAGTCGACTAAAGTCACCTTTCTTTTAGCTCCTAATCTCGGTATTATTGGCACCCGAAAAATCGCTTTTAATACTTAAAAATGTATCCATGAAAATACACGAGTATCAGGCCAAAGAAATTCTTGAAAAATACAATGTCGCGGTTCCGGCCGGAATTGCAACAACTACCGTAGAAGAAACGGTTGAGGCTGCCAAAAAACTGAAAGAAGACGGAGCCTCCCTTTTTGTTGTGAAGGCTCAGATCCATGCCGGTGGACGAGGCAAAGGCCGAACCAAAAAGAATAACGCCAAAGGAGTTGTCCTCTGCAAATCTATTGATGAGGTTAAAGAAGCAGCCGAATCTTTACTGGGTGATGTGCTCGTGACTATCCAAACCGGTGAAGAAGGGCAGCTGGTGCAGCGCCTGTACGTAACCGATGGTGTTGATATCAAATCCGAGTTCTACCTGGGTATTTTGATGGATCGCGCAGTGAGCAAAAACGTAATCATGGCCTCAACCGAGGGTGGCGTTGAAATTGAAAAGGTAGCCGAAGAAACACCAGAAAAAATTGTTAAGGAATGGGTTGAGCCGGGAATGGATCTCCAGCCAAACCAGGCACGTCGTATTGCTTTTGCGTTAGGACTTGAAGGAGACGCGCTCAAAAAAGGCATTAAGTTTGTACAGGCATTGTACAAAGCTTATGAAGAAACCGATGCCAACATGTTCGAGATTAACCCGCTGATCGTCACTCCAGACAATGATGTTTATGCATTGGATGCCAAAGTAACTTTTGATGACAATGCACTGTATCGTCACAAAGATCTGGCTGAACTCAAAGATGAGTCAGAAGAAAACCCACTGGAACTGGAAGCCCAAAAGTACAACCTCAACTACATCAAACTGGATGGAAATGTTGGGTGTATGGTAAACGGCGCCGGACTTGCGATGGCTACCATGGATATTATCAAGCTTTCCGGCGGCGAACCTGCCAACTTCCTGGATGTAGGTGGCGGAGCTAATGTTGAAACCGTAAAAAATGGATTTCGCATTATCCTTGAAGATCAAAACGTGAAGGCTATTCTGATTAATATTTTTGGCGGAATTGTACGTTGCGATCGTGTTGCTAACGGTGTTATCGAAGCGGTGAAAGACCCTGAGATTGCTGAAAAAGTGAAAAATGTGCCGATTATTGTACGTCTTCAGGGAACCAATGCAAAAGAAGCCAAAGAAATCATCGACAACAGTGATTTGAATGTGATTTCTGCGGTATTGCTTAAGGAAGCTGCTGAAGAAGTTTCGAAAGTGCTGGCTTAACTGTAGCAGCCGTCAAGAATTAAACAATTCTAAGCCTGATCTGTAAAAAGATCAGGCTTTTTTTATTTATAATGGATTAACTATCATCTCATACACCGCCTATGAAACCATTTGATATAGAAATAACATCCATTTCAAAAGGACCTGAAGAGCTTACCTATCAGCTTCCGATAAATGCTACCGTTCAGAAGCAGGTACCCGCTAAAAACCGCTCCGATTATTTTATAGCCGAATTGGAGAACAATGTATTTTGGGTTGATAAGAAGAAAGACATCAACACGGAAATCAGTCATATTGTAATCTGTACAAAGAAAAAGAGCCAGTTTATAGAGAAGGATATGAAAGAGGTAATCATTGCCATTGCCTACGTTCTGGATGATTCGGTTACCTCAGATAAGACCTTAAATCTTCAAAAGATAAAATATGTAGCGGATGGCACTTGCTCTGCCACCAAAAAGTGGGGGCTCTTCTGATTACTTACACGCTATGCAATAGTTTTGCGCTTACGTCTTCGTAAAACCTCTCGTACTCCTCAACCACCACATCCTGATTATATCTCTCCGCCTGCTTTCTGGCGTTGGCAGCCATCTTAGCGTGAAGGTCTGCATCCGAAAGAATTTTGACACCATATTCGGCCATACATTCCACATCATCCAGGTCACACAGATATCCGGTTTCTCCATGAATATTTACTTCCGGTAGTCCGCCTATATTAGAACTGATTACAGGTACGCTGCAGCTCATCGCTTCCAGTGCAGCAAGCCCAAAGGTTTCCGAGCCGGATGGAATCAAAAACAGGTCAGCGATAGACAGCACATCTTCCACTTGCTCCAGCTTCCCGAGAAAGCGAACATGTTCACAAATTCCCAGGTCACGACATTGTTGCTCGGCTTTTTGCCGGTCTGGTCCGTCTCCAACGAGTAATAATTTGGATTCAATACCGGATTCTAAAATCTTGGCAAAAACCGTGATTACCTCCGGTACCCGTTTCACTTTTCTGAAATTGGAAACATGAACGATCACTTTTTCGTCATTCGGACAAATCGCTTTCTTAAAGTGACTTTTATTCGATTTCTTGAAGCGATCCAGATCAATAAAGTTGGGAATCACTTTTATGTCCTGCTTTATGTTGAACCGTTCATAGGTTTCTTTTTTCAGATATTCCGAAACGGCCGTCACTCCATCACTTTTATCAATCGAGAACTCTACTACGTGTTTGTAACTCGGATCGCTGCCAACCAATGTGATATCCGTTCCGTGAAGAGTGGTAATCACCGGAACATGACGGGCTTTTTCGGCCATGATTTGCTTGGCTAAATATGCGCTGGTTGCGTGAGGTAATGCATAATGAACATGCAATAAGTCCAGATCCTGGTACTCAATCAGGTTTACCATTTGCGTTGCCAGGGCAAGATCGTAAGGAGGGTATTCAAATAACGGATAAGAATTGATGGACACCTCGTGGTAGGTAATACCGGTTTCGAGGGTATCGAGTCGGGCCGGCTTGGCATAACTCATCATATGGATATTATGGCCTTTTTTAGCCAGTGTTTTCGCCAATTCAGTAGCTACAACACCACTTCCGCCAAAAGTAGGATAACAGACAATTCCTATATTCATTCCAACAATTAAGGTTACTGGGTTAGATGTATTGAACTCAAAAATACATAAACTATTGCAGTGATTAGCAGCTCAACACAAGGTTTAACAGTTTGGTTTCAAACAAATTGATTTCCCTGTTGTCCAAAAGAAAAAACTACGCAAGCATTTCTTATACAAGCATTCATTTTTGTATATTTATGGATTGTAACAGCATAAAAAACGGTATATAATTCCTATGGCAGGACATTCGAAATGGGCGAACATTCGCCACAAAAAAGCTAAAGAAGACGCTAAGCGTTCTAAGATTTTTACCAAGCACATCAAGGAAATTACCGTAGCTGCCCGCGAAGGCGGCGGTGACGTGGATGGCAACCCCCGCTTATCCCTTGCCATCGAAAATGCCAAAGCTGATAACGTACCCAAAGACAATATTGAAAGAGCCATTAAACGCGGTACCGGTGAGGATACCGGCGGAGCCAGCTATGAAGAAACCACTTTTGAGGGATACGGCCCCGGAGGCATTGCCTATTTTATCGAAGTCACTACCGACAATAACAACCGAACGGTAAGCGACATCCGGCACATTTTTACCAAGCACGGAGGTAATATGGGCACCAATGGTTCCGTTGGTTATATGTTTGAACAAAAAGGCATGATTCAGGTACCTTCAGAAGGTCTCGATGATGAGGAGTTTATGCTTGAAGCCATTGACGCCGGTGCCACCGATGTTGATACCGACGACGAAATGTTTGTGGTTTACACCACCCGTGAAGAACTTTTTGAGGTGCGTAATCGTCTTGAAGAGTCCGGGTTTGAAATAGAAAATGCTTCGTTAATACGGGAAGCCGTAACCGAAACTAAAGTAGATGAAGACACGGCCATCTCGAACTTAAAAATGATGGAAAAATTTGAAGAGAATGACGACGTCAACAACGTATTCACCAATATGTTGATGGATGATGAAACCGTTGCTCTCGCTGAAAATCTGTAATGTAGAATGATCCGAACGTTTTCATACATAGCACTTTTATTTCTGCTGACAGCCTCTGCGATAACAGATGGCCGGGAAGCCAATAAAGCCTATGAGAGCGGTGATTATAAGCAGGCGGAACAACTTTATCTTTCTGCGATTGAACAAGACCCTGATAACGCAAAGTTGTATTTCAACCTTGGGAATGCTCAGGCAAAACAAGGAAAAGTGGAAGATGCCATTCAATCTTATATGGAATTCAGAGGTTTGGCGGAATCGCCCGAAGATAAAGCCAAAGCAGAGTATAACATTGGCACCCTGCTCACTCAAGGACAAAAATGGAAGCCTGCTGCTGCTCATTTCAAAAATGCCCTGAAGCTGAATCCGAATGATTTAGATGCAAAGCATAATTATGAACAAGCTCTTGCCAAACAACAAGAGCAGGAAGAGGAACAGGAAGGGCAGGATCAGAATCAACAAAACCAGCCACCGCCGGAACCCAGCGAATATGCCTTAGCCATGAAAGAACAAGCCGAAAAACTGGTAGCACAGCGCAAGTATGCCGAGGCGTATAATTTAATGCAACGCGCCCTCGATGCTGATGATACCGTTCGGGCTTTTAACGATTTCATCGAACGAATTAAAAACGTTTCAGACATAGACTCGAATTGACCATGAAGAAACTGATGGCTTTTATTTTTTCCCTTTTGGTTACAACCGCTGTTTTTGCACAATCTCAAACGGCGGAGGATTACTTCCACGGCGGTGCTCAGTCGTTCATACAGTCTGATTTGCAAGCTGCAATCGATCAGGTTCAAACCGGGCTTAATCAATTCCCGAATAACCCAAAGCTGAATGCCCTGATGCAAAAGCTTCAGGAAGAACAGAAAAAGCAGCAACAACAGCAGAACCAGGATCAGCAGCAACAACAAAACCAGCAGAATCAACAACAACAAGAACAAGAGCAGCAAAATGAGGAAGAGCAGCAGGAACAGGAAAATCAGGAGCAAGAGCAAAGTGAAGGGGAAGAACAGCAGGAACAAGATCCTCAGGAAATAAACCCGGAAGACCTGAACTCGCAGCAGATCAGCAAAGAAGATGCGGAAAAAATACTGCAGGCCCTGGCCCAGAAAGAGAAAGAATTACTGAAAGAATTCAAGAAGAAAAAATCGGACGGAAGCGCCAAGCATGACAAAGATTGGTAAACGAACTCTTCTTCAATCCTTATTGATGATTTTTGCCCTGGCTTGTTTTGCCACAAGTCAGGCGCAGGATGTAGATGTTGAAGCTTCACTCTCTGAGGTAAACATCTATTCCGGTGAACAGGTCAGATTACAGGTTACCATTTCTGGTACCAGCATGGGATCGGTAGAGCAACCGGTACTTCCTGAAATTGACGGACTTCGCTGGCTCAGAGGCAGTACTTCCCGTGGTCAAAAATATTCTCTCGTTAATGGAAGTCCCACCGTTACCTACACGTTCGGATATGCCCTGATTGCCCAAACAGCCGGCAGCTATACCGTTCCGGCCATAACGGTAAACGTAAATAATGAGACCTTTCAAACGTCTCCAATTGATTTTAAAGTACTGGATCCTTCTACCATCAACTCCGGTGATGCAGAGCGGGCTCCCAATATTTATGTGCGACTGGAACCGAGCACCATGAACCCCGTTGTGGGGCAGCAGGTGATTGCCGATGTGGTGCTGTACTTCAAAAATGATATTGAGGTTTCTTCCTATCAACCAACACCGGGCTGGAAGGCAGAAGGATTCTGGAAAGAAGAACTTGAATACCCACAGCGAGCTCAAACCACATCAACCATTGTTAATGGTGTTCGCTATCAGCGGGCCCGTTTAATTCAGTATGCTCTTTTCCCTACAAAATCGGGAGAACTGACTTTGAGTCCGTTTGAGATTTCCGTTTCGGTTCGTAAACAGCGCAACTCCGATCCTTTTGGACTGGGCTTTGGTCAGGAGCGGCTTAACATTGAATCCATCCCGGTAACTCTTGATGTGCAACCTCTTCCGGAAGCTCAAAATGCTGAATTTATCGGGGCTGTGGGTGATTTTGAAATCAGCCGGGAAATCTCTCCAAAAAACGCCTTTGTCGGAGAAACCATTGAAATCACTACCCGCATCAGCGGAGCCGGGAATGTACCCCTCGTAAATAAGCCTGAATATGCATTTCCCGAAGAACTTGAAAAGTATAATCCGCAGGAAGGTTCTACCATAGACCGAAGAAACCGCCAAATTTCCGGCACACGAACCTTTACGGATATCATTATTGCACGGAATGAAGGCACCTTCACTATCCCCGAAACGCGAATTGCCCATTTCAACCCCAACTCCAACCGTTACGAAATTACCCGCCTGCCCGCATTAACCTTCACCGCCAAGCGCGATCCCAATGCAAGCACGGTTGCTCAAAATGATTTGCGGTTAGACATTCAACCCATCACCGGATTGGCCCAATGGACATCGGCATCCGGCGTCCCACTGCATGAGAAGGGCTGGGTGTGGACGCTCATATTCTTCCCGATTTTGCTAACGGCAGCAGCTTATGGATACAAGCAATATCACACCCGCATGAACACGGACACTGCGTTTGCCAGGTCCCGAACGGCTTCTGATACAGCCGCAAAAACCTTAACCAGGGCTGAGCAAGCAGCAGACATCAAAGACGGGTATCACCTGATTGAAAAAGCACTGGTCCAATTTATAACCGATAAACTGAATCTGCCCCCCGCCGGGCTTTCACATAAGGATATCATCCGGGAAACAGAGCAGATTGCTGATTCAGAAATCACCGCGGAACTGAAGCGGCTACTTACCAAGTGCGAAACCATTGCCTACGCTCCCAATGCCACTCAGGAAACCCTCGACTCTGACATTGAAAAGACAAAAGCATTAATCAAAAAAATAGGTAAGCTGGCATGAAAAAGCTTTTGCTCTGCTCGGTTTGGCTTTTGCTTTCCTTTACGGTGTCGGTTGCACAGCAATCGCCACAAGCCACTTTCGATGAGGCCAATACCCTTTTCGAAAACGGGGATCTCACTGAGGCCTTAACACTTTATCGATCCATCGAACAATCGGGACATGTTTCAGGAGCCCTTTACTTGAATATGGGGATTGCAGCCGTACAACTCGACTCCCTTGGCCTTGCCAAATTCTATTTCCTGAAAGCAACTGATTACAATACCACGGCATCACGGGCAGAAACCGCCCTGGATTATGTGGACAGTCAGTTCAGCAGGCAATCGGCTATGCTGCCTAAGTTACCCTGGGATCGCGCGGTACAGTGGATCAATGAGGTGCCTACCGCTGCCGGGTTATTTCTCATAGGATTTATTATTACAACCGCCGGGTTGATCTTGCTATACCTCACCTGGTTCAACAAATTGAGCTTTCAGAATATTTCAAGCTACGTCATCGCATTGGTTATAGCGGGATCAGCTTTAGCCGGGTTGGCTTTCTATGCCGATTACGTTAATCAGCGGTACGATGCCGCCGTTTTGATTTCCAACTCCCAACGCGTATTGCAGGCCCCAAACCCAGATGCAACGCTGGAAAGTATCGCTTACGAGGGGTACGACCTGACCGTCGATCACTGGAAAAGCGAAGAACAACCTGACTGGCTTTATGTACGGCTCGGCAACGGCCAGTTCGGCTGGATTCAGGATAACGGAGTAAAAATATTATAAGCCTTCGGTCCTCGCAGAAGTTTATACAAAGCTTGATTATTTTTGCGTATATAGGTGCCTGAAAATTAATACAGACAAAACATAAAATAATTTCCATTTATTAATGAGTACTACTCAAGAGTATATAGATCAGAACAAAGACAAATTTGTTGAAGAGTTATTTGATTTACTGAGAATACCCAGCGTCAGCACCGACTCCAGCAGAAAAGAGGAGATTAAGAAAGCGGCCGGATTTTTAGTCAGCCAGCTCAATAATCTGAACCTTGACACGGTAAAGACCTATGAGACTCCCGGCAACCCGATTGTATATGCTGAGCACTGCCCTCATGATGATCGGCCCACCGTGTTAATTTATGGTCATTACGATGTTCAGCCTTCTGATCCTGAAGAGCTCTGGGATACTCCACCTTTTGAACCAACCATTAAAGACGGACTGATTTACGCCCGCGGAGCCAGCGATGATAAAGGCCAGGCTTTTACGCACGTAAAAGCAGTAGAATCTTTTATAAAAACCGGACAGGAACTTCCTGTAAATGTGAAATTTATTCTGGAAGGCGAAGAAGAAATCGGTTCTCCCAACCTTGTTCCTTTTCTGGAAGAGCACCAGGAGTTACTGGCCTGCGACATGGTCCTTATTTCTGATACGGCCATGTTTGGGGAAGATCAGCCTTCCATTACCTATGGTCTGCGCGGACTGGCATACATGGAAATTGAAGTGGTTGGACCTAATCGCGATCTTCACTCCGGCGTATATGGCGGTGCCGTTGAAAACCCGGCGAATGTATTGTGTGAAATTATTGCCAAACTGAAGGATGAGGATGGAGTAATCCAGATTCCCGGTTTTTATGATGACGTTGTTCCTCTGACGGAAGCGGACCGTGAGGCTTTTGCCCAGCTCCCCTTCGATGAAGAAGAGTACAAGAAAACGCTGGATGTAGAAGCCCTTCACGGCGAGAAGGGGTATACAACGCTTGAACGATCTTCAGCCCGCCCAACTCTGGATGTAAACGGAATCTGGGGCGGCTACACCAAAGAAGGCGCTAAAACGGTGCTTCCCTCCAAAGCGAACGCCAAAGTAAGTATGCGTCTTGTGCCGGATCAGAACCCGCATAAAATTGCCCAGTTATTCAAAAAGCATGTGGAGTCGCTTGCACCCGATACCGTTAAAGTTACCGTTAATGAGCACCACGGTGGGTTTGCCTCCGTCACCGATCTTGACTTCTATGGCCTCAAAGCCGGGGCGCAGGCTTTTGAAGATGTATATGAAACCGAAGCCCTGTTTTCACGAGAAGGCGGTTCCATTCCTATTGTAGCCGACTTCAAACGTGTTCTTGGGGTTGAATCTATCCTGATGGGCTTCGGGCTTACCAGCAATGCTATTCATTCTCCTAATGAGAATTTCTCGCTGAAAGACTTCCACCGGGGAATCAAAACCTCAGCCAGATTTTTAGAATTGCTGCCTGATTACGCTTCGTAAATAAGAAGTTCTTGGTAGCATTTAGATTTTCAATGGAACGCGGATAACATGGATATAACGGATTAAGGCAATCAATCACTTTATATCCGTGATTATCTAACCCATCCCTGTCATCCGTGTTCTATTCCAATTTCTTTTTCAAATTCAGCATAAATTTAGCACGCGGATAACGCAGATGTAACGGATTAAGATGTTTAATCTGAGTTTGAGATAAATATTGCTTCTAACTGTAAGTATATCAGGCTATGAGATCCACCTGACGGATCACCCGCCTGATGGTTGGTCTGAATGCGCCTGGTAAGCTGAATTTACAGCGGTCAGACAGACTGAAAGCCGCCTGACCGGGATACACAGACTATTATGCAGGATCATTATGCCAAACTTATGTTATTCAGTCACTTCATATCCGTGATTATCTGAACTATCCCTATCATCCGTGTTCTATTCCAATTTCTTTTTAGGTAAAGAAGAATTGGGGAACCAACATTATTATGCCTTAAATATCCGTATCTAATACGATAGGCCGACCTTGCTCGAAGTTATAGAGGGTGAGTCGGCGAAGGTTGTAGTAGCCTGTCCAGTAGTTTCGCAGGGCCTGAATGTAGCTTCGTCGGGCACTGTCCTTTTCATTTTGGGCAATGAACAGGTTCGTTACGTCAATCTTACCAATCAGGTAGCGATTTTTGGCTACTTCATATCGCCGGTCTGCAATTACATCCGAAGTTTCTGCCAGCTCAACCTGACTGCGAAGCTGTGAAAATTCCCGGACCGTACTGCGAACACTCAGGTCAAACTGCAGCTTTTGGTAGGCAATGGTATTAGCCGTTGCTGCCTGCTGATTTCGGGCCGCCTGAATCTCGGCCGTATTCTTTCCCCAGTTAAAAATGGGAATCTGAAATCCGACGGTAAAAAATTGGCGGTTTTGCGGGTCGCTGTACACCTCACTGAAATCTTCCGCCGTTTGGTTCAACCCATAACTTGCCTGTAAAGAAGCTGAGAACCCGGCTTCTTTGCGGGCCTGGTCGTATGATTGATTGGCCTGAATTTCACTAAGCTCAAACTCCAACGACGTACTGTTATTTTCCCGGGCCAGCTCCAGAGCCTTGTCTACATCAATATTCAGGTCGGGGGCTTCTTCCGGGATAATTACTTCCACTTCCGTTTCATCCGGGATTCCCAGCAATGCTTTAAAGTTTTCTTCCGCTCGCTGAAAGTTCAGGTTGGCCGTGGTAAGGGAGGTCTCGGCATTTCGAAGGGCAAGTTCACTTTGAAGAAGATCGTTTTCTGCAATACTGCCCACCTGGTAACGGCCTTGCGAAATATTATAAATAGAGTCGTTGACGGTAACGTTGAACTCGGCCACCTCAACATTAATTTTTGCCAGCAGAAAATCGAAGAAGCTTTGTGTTACATTGAAGGCGAGGTCTTCCATGTCTTCCACATACTGCTTCTGCGCAATTTGATACCGAAGCGGTTCAATCTTATTTCTCCATTTCAGGCTGTTGAACTGAAATAATGGCTGGAAGTAGGTTGCTACCAGCGGAGTACTTTGCCAGCGATAAATATTCTCTCCGTTAATTCCCCCATCAAACAAAATAAGCCGGTTGATACCACTCGACAGTGATAAGCGTCCCCCGGTAGGCATGATGTTTTGGTTGATGGAAAGATTCACCGAAGACTGTGACTGGCTTTCTTCCTGATAGGTCGTGGAACCGTCATCCAATCTGTTCGCGGTAATTGCCCGGCTATAGCTTGGGATGTCTCCATCTAAATCGAGACTGGGAAGTAAATCAGCCCGAAAGGATTTATATCTCCATTTGGCCGAAACCAGCTCAAACGTTGCCGCACGTGCCAGCGGACTATTTTGCTTGGCAATTTCAATGCTTTCTTCAAGGGTTAATGTTCGCTGAGATTGAGCTTCCAGTTCCGAAGAAAAGAAAGCGAGGGTAATAATCAGAAATCCGAAAAAACGTTTATTCATGTCGTAATGCGTGTACAGGGTCGTGTTGAGCGGCTCGTTTGGCGGGGTAGTATCCGAAGACCACACCGATGACGAGTGCTACGCCGAATGAGATGAAAATGGAAATTGGGGTTACAATAGTGGCGATATCTGCGGTTGCTTCGATGGCATAACTGAAAGCCATCCCCAGAATAATCCCGATAAAACCACCGGTAATACTTATCGTCAGAGCCTCGGTGAGAAACTGAAGTTCAATGTCTTTCTTCTGAGCTCCAACGGCCATGCGCACTCCGATCTCACGGTATCGCTCCACCACCGAAGCGAGCATGATATTCATAATGCCAATACCTCCTACAATCAGTGAAATGGAAGCAATGGAGGAAAGCACAATGTTAAAAATACGTTTGGTTCGCTGCTCCTGCTGCAATAGCTGCTCGGGAACAATAATTTCGAAATCGACCACATCATTGTGCCGACGCTGCAGCATTCGTGAAATTACATCAGCAATGGTAGCACTGTACTTCGTATCCGTAACCTTAACAATGAGTTTATCCAGCTGATTGTAATTTCCATCGCCGGAGTTATTATTCCCTCCTCCTGAGCTGCTGATCATGGCACCGCCCATAAATATTACCGACCTTCCGCCACTGCTCTGCAGGTCTTTACCGGTGAGTACAGCCCGGTTTTTAAACCTCAGCAGAACTGTTGTTGCCGGAGAATAAATATCCAGGTTGAAATTTCGGATGCCCAGGTTCTCGATGTTCTCCGTGGATACCTCTTTCTTTTCGATAACCCCAACCACGGTGAGCCATAAATGCCCCACCTTTATTTTCTTCCCAATCGGACTTTCACCGGCAAAAAATCGGGTTTTCACATCGTAGCCAATCACACAAACCGGGTCTGCATTCTTGATTTGAAGATCGCTGAAGTTGCTTCCCTCAACAATGCCCAGGTTCGAGATGCCAAAATAATCTTTATTCACCCCAATGAGTTTTCCCGTCCGAATACGAGCATCGCGGATAAATGTAGTCTCGTACATGATTTCCGGGCTGAGCTTTTCAACCTGGGGGACCAGCTGCTTAATGCTTTCAAGGTCTTCCAGGTTTAAGCCCGGAGAGAATTTTTTCTTCTCTTGTTTGGCTGAATTTTCATCCCCCACATTTCCTTCGCGCTGCTCTACCACCGGTTGAACGATGACGTTATTAGTACCCAAAAGCTCCATTTGCTTAAGCACTTCCTGCTGAGCTCCGGTACCGATGGCGAGCATGGCTATGACCGACGAAACGCCAAATATAATTCCTAATGAAGTTAGAAAAGCCCGCAGTTTATTGCGTTGAATGGCCTCAAGGGCAATATCAAGATTGTAGAGTATTTTCTGCAGCACCGCTCAGTCCTTCTTTAGTTGGATGTGATTTCTTCTTCCAGGTATAATCGCTCAATGCCGGCTGTATCCTGGGGAACCGACAAGTAAATCACATCATCTATGGAAAGCCCGCGATGAACAATCACTTCATTTTCGTTCATAAGTCCGAGCTCAACTTCCTGCATTACCGGAGACAATCCGTCTTTTTTGAAGACAAAACTGGTTGAATCCTGCACGTGAATAGTTTCCAGCGGGATATACATGGCATCAGGCACGCGGTTTACAATTACCCGGTTGCTTGTGGTCATAGCCGGGCGCAAAACACTGTCGGTTTCTGCAATTTCGATGATAACCTCATACACTTTCGAGTCCGAATTGGGTCGTTGTTCACCGATGTTGGCAACGCTGGTTACGGTTCCATAAAGGTTTTTATCGGGAATGGCATCCAGGCCTATTTCCACGTTCTGGTCTTTCGCTATTTTCTGAACATCTACTTCGTTCACATAGGTAATTGACTCCATCACGGAAAAATCTGGGAGTTCAGCAACTGTTGGGTTCCAGGCACTAATATCGCTTCCTTCGGTCACTTTGCTGCCATCATAGTTTCGTTTGTAGATCACCATTCCCTGGGCCGGGGCCTTCACCGTAAACTGCTGAAGAAGCGATCTGATTTTGTTCACTTCGTTTTGCTCTTCCTGTAAATCAGCTTCCACTTCACTCATCTGGGCTTCCGCTTGTTTTACTTTGGTGATGTAATTCTTCTTTTCCTGAGCCAGCTGTCGGCGGGCTTTATCCAGGTCAATTTCAGCCTGACGCTGAACAGCCGGGGATTCATATTTGGATTGATCCACAGCAATCTGTCGCTCTTCCAGTGCATATTCCAGGTTAATGAGATTATCACGAGCTTGCGAAAGGGTGAGCGTACTGTCCAGAGATACCTGGGTAACCTGAGACTGAGCCTGCTGAAGTTCCAGCATGGCGTCCTGCAAGCGACCTGTAATTTCGGATCGGTCCAGCTCGGCCACAAAATCTCCCTCCTTCACGATGGTGCCTTCGGGTATCAGGCGCTGAATTTTCATATTAAATAAACGAATCTCACGTACACCCTGTGGCCCCTTAATTTCAACGGATTGCTTGGCTCGCAATTCCCCGGTAGTGGTAACATCTACTACAAATTCCCCTTTCTTCGGGGTGGTGGTAAGCTCTACGGTTTCGGATGATTCTCCTCCAAAAACAAACCAGGCGATCATGGAAAGCCCAATGATGATACCCGGAATCAAATACTTTTTCTTCATGTGATAACTAATTTAGAAATGAGTACGAATATACCCTTTTTACCTATGGACGAATATACTATGTAAATAGTTTTACAAGTACGCTAATGTATTGATTTTATTATCCTATTTCCTAAATAAAATCAATAATCCGACTCTCAAGCTTCATAAAGCATCAAAGAAATGGGAAGGAGACGCTTTTGGGGAATGGCTCTCTTGAACAGCTAAAGGTGAGCAGAAGCTATTCTTCAACCAGGGTGTTATCAACCAAACCTGTTTCCAGGTCATAGCTTTTTCCGGGCTGGGTGTTATCTAAAATCTCTTTAGGGTCATTATTCTCATCTACGATAACCACCCGCGGCTTATGATCTTTGGCTTCTTCGGGTGTCATTTCCGCATAGCTGATTACGATGATGCGATCTCCAACTTGGGTCATTCTTGCGGCAGCTCCATTCAGGCAGCAAACACGGCTTCCTCTTTCGCCGGGAATGGTGTAAGTCTCCAGGCGCGAACCGTTGGTGATATTCAACACCTGCACCTTTTCGTAAGGCAACAGGTTGGCTGCATCCAATAAATCCTGATCGATGGTAATGCTACCCTCGTACATCAGGTTGGCTTCGGTTACCGCCATTTGGTGCAATTTTGATTTAAACATCGTGATTTTCATCGTACTTCAGTCAGAGATCTAAAATTATATTATCAATCAGGCGCGTTTTACCTAAATATGCAGCGCCGGCAAGGATATATGTTGTGCCCGGCTCCAATTTTTGAACCGGCTGCATATTATCCATGGAAAACACATTAAGATAATCATTTTTGAAGCCTTTCGCTTCCAGTTCATCCTGTTGATGTTTTAACAATAACTTTGGCTCATCCACTCCATCACGGATTTGCTTTTCCACATATTGTAATGCACGATATAAGCCCGGAGCAATTTTCCGTTCCTTATCGCTCAGGTAAGCGTTTCGGCTGCTGAGTGCGAGCCCGTCGTTTGCACGTGCAATGGGGGCAGCCACCAATTCAATATCATGATTGAACTCTTCCACCATTCGTGATAGAATTTGGAATTGCTGAATATCCTTTTGGCCAAAAACAGCAACATCCGGTTCAATGATGTTGAAGAGTTTATTTACCACCAGTGCAATTCCTTCAAAAAAACTGGGGCGACTTCCGCCGTCCATATCTTCATTCAGCTCGTCAATGCTGATTCCAAAATACCGTTCTCCGGAGCCGTACATGATTTTGTCGTTAGGGGTGAAGACCACTGAAACTCCTTCCTCTTCACATGCTTTCAGGTCTTTCTCCATCTGCCGCGGATAGCTGTCAAAATCCTCATTCGGACCAAACTGAGTCGGGTTCACATAAATTGAAACGACTACTTCATCGGCTTTTTGCTTAGCGAGGCGCATTAAGGACAGATGCCCTTCATGCAGCGCACCCATGGTAGGAACAAAGGCTATGGTTTTTCCGGCAGCTCTCAATTCAGCTACGCCGGAACGGATATCTGATATGGTGGAAACTTGTTTCATATTCAAATAAAAAGAGACGCCTTTGTGGGGGCGCCTCCGAATTTAGGAAATGAAAAATACATGCTATACCGTACGATCGGTATCGAAGTCTTCCAGAATCTCTTTAATACGATTCAGGAAAGCACCGCCATGGGCACCGTCAATTATACGGTGATCGTAACTCATAGAGAGGTACATCATATGGCGGATTGCGATCACATCACCGGCATCTGTTTCCATTACAACCGGTCGCTTTTCAATAGCTCCCGTTCCGATAATGGCTACCTGAGGCTGGTTAATAATGGGCGTTCCCATCAGGTTACCCACACTTCCGTAGTTAGTCAGGGTGATGGTTCCGCCCACTAAATCGTCCGGACTTAATTTCTTGCTTCGGGCTTTTTCAGCTACCTCACTTACGGAGTTGGCCAAACCAACCAGGTTCTTCTCCTGTGCTTTTTTGATGACTGGTACAATCAACCCGCCTTCGCCGCCGGTTCCAAGCGCAACCGCCAGCCCAAAGTTAATGTCTTTCTTCAGGTGAATTTCGTCATCTACAACCGAGCTGTTAATAAGCGGGAACTCCAGCATGGCGTTAATAATAGACTCAACAAATAGAGGAGTGAATGTAAGCTTGGTTCCTGTTTTCTCCTGGAACTTAACCTTATTCGCATTTCTCCATTTTACCATCTTGGTTACATCCACTTCAGCAAAGGTGGTAACATGTGCAGAAGTTTGCTTGGATCGAACCATATGTTCGGCAATCATCTTGCGCATACGATCCATCTTAATCACTTCCACATCACCGGATGGAGAATGCTTCACATCCAGCTGACCGGCTGAAATAGATCCATCGGAAGTTTTTGAACCTGATGAAGGCTTGCTGAGTCCTGCAGAAGCAGCCTGTTTCTGCTGAGCCGGAGCAGACACTTTGCCGGCTTTTCGGTCTTCAACATATGCGAGAATATCTTTCTTGGAAACGCGTCCGCCCTGTCCGGAACCATCGATGTTTTCCAGCTCTTCCTGGCTGATTCCTTCTTCTTTGGCGATGGAGCGAACCAGTGGAGAATAAAAACGCCCGTCACTGCCCACACGCTGTGGCTCGGAGCCGCCGGAAGTACCATTTGTTGCCGCTGCCGGCTGAACTTCCTGCTTCTGTTCAGCTTTAGTTTCTTTTTTCTCTTCTTTCTTAGGAGCGGGCTTACCTGAACCGGAACTTGCGGATGCTCCTTCTCCGGTTGCGATAACTGCTATTGTCTGCCCCACTTCAATCGTTTCATTTTCTTCAGCGAAAATTTCGACGAGGGTACCTGCTGCCGGGGAAGGTACTTCACTGTCAACTTTGTCGGTAGAAATCTCAAGCAGGGTTTCATCTTCCTCAACTTTATCTCCAACCTGCTTAGACCATCCGATTACAGTAGCCTCTACAACCGACTCTCCCATTTGAGGCATCTGTACTTCGATACGCTCACCTTCGTCACCACCGCCGGATGAAGCAGCGGGTGCTTCTTCCTGAGTTTCCGTTTCTTGTTGGGCTTCGGCTTCCTGCGTTTCTTCCTGTGCCGTTTCTTCGGCTTCATCAGATCCACCGGAGGATACGTCGCCGGCAGCATCTTTATCCGTTTCAATAATGGCGATCGGTTTACCTACTTCAATTACATCTCCTTCTTCAGCAAGTACTTCCACAAGTACGCCTGCTTCGGGTGAGGGCACTTCTGTATCCACCTTATCGGTGGCTACTTCCAGCAGAGTTTCGTCCACTTCAACCGTGTCGCCAACGCTTTTGGCCCACTCTATAACTGTGCCTTCCATTACCGATTCGCCCATTTGGGGCATAACCACTTCTACCTTCGCCATAAATTCTTTTGTTTTACTGCCTGTAAGGCGGTTTTAAGGAAAATTAAACGGACACTAAAGTTCAGGATAATTCCAATTAGTTCAAAATAAGTATCGTTCATTTAAAAATGAGAAAAGCGCTTTTTCAGCAGCTGCATACATCTTGATTATTTTATACCTGCTAAAGAACGATTTGAGTTGAGAACATTTCTACCCATATTGCTCCAAATTTTGCTGCAGCAGCTTTTTAACCCTCCTCAAGTAAAACTCCTCTTTTCAAATATCCGCATTTACGGTGAATAGCTTTAAGACTGTCTATATCCCCAAACCATTCCAAGGCTTCTTCCGTCCGGATGCCCGTTCGTTTCTTGCTTATATATGCATGCCAGCTGCTAAAGGGCCAGTCGTTTAGGTCATCGGTGAACCCGTGATGAATGGGGTTGTTGTGGATATAGACGAAGAGTCGAACGAAGTACTCGTCTGATTCAATAAGCTTACGCCTGAAGTTTGACATAAATAGACTTCCCTTTCGATCGTATTTTTTGTTGTAGGCTTTTGTATAGGCGTTAAAAAGGTTAGAGAACTGCTGACTGATAGCTTTACTCAAACCTTCAAGGTTTTGGAAACCTTGAAAGTTTGGCTTCTTTTTCTTCTTTCTTACAAAATCCAGGATCTCATCCTCGCTTTTGACACGCACCATAAAATGAAAGTGGTTTGGCATCAAGCAATAAGCAAAGGTATCAACAACGGGATGCACGTGGAGGCGATACTTTTTTAAGAAATAATGGTAATTATCTTTGCAGCGGAAAAAGTTATCATCCCCATTGGCGTGAGTCCAAATGTGATAGGTTCTCCCCGATTGTAATAAAATTGATTTTGCTGACATGAGTGATTCGTTACTATTTAGACCTATTAGGTCTGGCTCAAAAAAATTTCCTACTAAGTAAGAGCAAGACAAAACCAATTCCTTACAGAAAACTTTATATCACTTTCGCACTCTGCCACTTAACTCTTACTATTCGATACTCAATGTTCTTCGGGGTTTGTCCTCAGTTCTGATTTTATTAACTTCGCAAAGTTAGTCAATCAGCATAAATAAAAGTCTTGGCCTTATGATATCGGAAGAATTACAGGAAATCATCGATGAAGCTGAAATCAACATGGATGAAGCCACCGCTTACTTCAAAAAGGAACTTTCTCACGTACGTGCCGGAAAAGCCAATCCTGCTCTACTTGAGGGTATTAAAGTTGAATACTACGGTTCACAAACACCCCTGCAGCAGCTGGCCAATGTAAGCGCCCCGGAAGCCCGACTTCTGGTTGTTCAGCCTTATGATAAATCCAGTATGGAAGACATCGAAAAAGCCATTATGTCGGCCGGACTTGGGCTGAATCCCAATAATGACGGCGAACGCATTTTGATTCCCCTTCCGGTACTCACTGAAGAACGACGTAAAGAACTGGTTAAGCACTCTAAGGATATTGCTGAAAAAGCGAAAATCAGTATCCGTAACACCCGCCGGGACGCCAACGACGCCATCAAGAAAAAAGTAGAGAGCGAATCCCTTTCCGAAGACTCCAAGTACGAGGCCGAAGATGAAGTGCAAAGCCTCACCGATAAATACACCGCCAAAGTTGACGAACTCCTCGAGAAAAAAGAAAAAGAAATAATGACGGTTTAACGAGACTCGGGATGCGAGTTTCGCGTTGCGGGATTTATGAAAAGTTATACAGACTTAGAGGTTTATCAGCTTGCTTATGAATTAGCTATTGAAATTCATAAGATGTCTATGAAGTTACCTAAGTACGAGCTTTACGAACAGGGAAGCCAAATAAGAAGATCATCAAAAAGCATAAAAGACAACATAGCTGAAGGTTTCGGAAGAAGGCGTTATAAAGATGAATTTGTTCGATTCCTGATTTTTGCTCATTCTTCCTGCGATGAAACCATTTCACAATTAAACATGATCAGTGACATACACTTTTCTAAAGAACCATTGACTGGTTTGATTAATAAATATGATACTTTAGGCCGAAAATTGAACAGCTTTATCAAATACGTTGAAACAAGCTGGCAAACTTAAAACATACAATCCGCAACTCGCAACACACAGCCCGCAACCCATAAATGTATATATCCGAACTTGATCTTCAGGGATTTAAAAGCTTTGCTCACAAAACAAAAGTGAAGTTTGACAGCGGGATTACCTCTATCGTAGGCCCCAATGGCTGTGGTAAATCCAATATTGTAGATGCCCTGAGATGGGTTCTGGGTGAACAGCGCCCTTCTTTGCTGCGCTCTTCGGCCATGGCGAATGTGATTTTTAACGGAACCGCTCAAAAGAAAGCTCTGGGGATGGCTGAGGTTTCGCTGACTTTTGTGAATGACAAAGGCATTCTCCCTATCGAATACAGTGAGGTGACCATTACCCGTAGGTTGTACCGCTCTGGAGACAGTGAGTACCTGATCAACAATACCTCCTGCCGGCTTAAGGATATTATGGAGTTGTTCATGGATACCGGGATGGGCTCAGATGCCTATTCGGTGATTGAGTTGAAGATGGTTGAGGAAATCCTGAACGACAAGAACAACGACCGCCGCCGCTTGTTTGAGGAGGCCGCCGGAGTTACCAAATACAAAGATCAGCGTAAGAAAACGATTCGAAAGCTGGAATCGACCAGAAAGGATTTGCAACGGGTTGATGACCTGCTGGTTGAGCTCCGCAAGAAAGCCCGTTCGCTCGAAATTCAGGCCGAAAAGGCAGAGAAAGCCAAGGTTTATAAGGATGAACTCGAAATTAAAGACAAAGCGGTAACGCTGCACGAGTTCAACAAAATTAAATCTGAGCTGGAGCCTCTGCAGGAACGCATTACCAATGCGGATAAGGAAAAGAAGGATATCAATAAGTCGATGGAGGAGCTGGAAGAGGCTGATGAAAAAGCCCGGGCAGAACTCATCGAAAAGGAAAAACAGCAAGCTGAAGCTCAGCGCCGGGTAAGTCAGTTGCACAATGCCATTCGCGAGGCTGATACCAACCTTCGCATCACCAAAGAGAAGATTGAGAACGAAAAGAAGGTGATTGCGGAATATGCCAAAGACATTGAGCAGGGCAAAAAGGACTTAAAGGAACTGAATGAGCTGCTTGATTCGAGCCGGAAGAAGCTGGAATCGTTTGATGATGACCTGGAGAAGTCGGAGAAGGCCCTCGAGGATTCCAAAAAGAAATACGGACAGATTCAGCAGCAGTACAACCGCGAACGGTCTGAGTTGTATGAAATTGAGGTTCAGATCAGCGCCACAAATAATGAGCTGAATCAGCTTCAAACCAAGCGCATCAAAATTGAAAGCCGCCTGGAAAATACCGAAGGTGACCTGGAGCGCATCAACGATGAGATTGTGGATCTGAATGATGAGATCGACAATATGAACGGCGAGCAGGGGCTGATTGAGAAAAAGCTTGAGACGTTGGTTGTTGAACGGGATGAGCTGGAAGAAGAGTTAGAGTCGGCCCGTGAGAAACGTGAGCAATTTGCCGAAAAACAGAATGAGATTAAAGACGAGCTCCGTACCCTTCAGAGTAAAAAAGAGTCGCTGGAGTCTGAGATCCGGCTGATGAACGACCTTGCCAGCTCGAACGAAGCCTTCCCGGGAAGTGTAAAGTTCCTGATTGAAAATCACCGGTTCGACTTTAAGGATATGACCACGGTCTCTGAGATTTTCAATACCGATGAAAAGCATGCGGTAGCACTTGAAGCCGTTTTGGGTGATGTGCTGAATTTCGTGGTTGTCAAAACCTTGGATGAAGCCAAGCGAGCGGCTAAAATTCTGAAAGAAAATGATAAAGGTCGCGCCACCTTCATTCCGCTCGACCAGCTTTCAGCCACTTACCCCGTTAAAGATGGCAGCTTATTTGATGAGGTGAAGTCTAAACGGGAATATTCGGCGCTGAAGCAACTACTGTTGGGTAATGCCAAGGTTTTTGATTCGGTAGAAGACGCTTATTCCGCCACCAAAAAAGATACTGAACTGGTGGGTGTTACTTTTGATGGTGAAGTGGTTACCAATTCCCGTTTTTTCCAGAGTGGAAGTAAGAGCAAGAATGCCGGAATCCGTGTTGGGCTGAAAGACAAAATTGAGAAGCTCGAAAAAGAAGAGACCAAGACCACTAAAGAAATCTCCAAGCTGGAAGATTACCTGCAACAGATTGTTGAGAAATACGAGAAGCTGGATATAGGCGAGCTCAGCAAATCATTGAAGGAAAAAGAGCAGGAAGTCCGCCGGCTGGAACAGCAGCAACACAGCCTGAGCTCAAAAATTCAGGTATATCAGAAGAATATCGGGGAACTTGTTAACCGTAAAGACAACCTGAAAAGCAGCGAAGGCACCGCCCAGGAAGAACTCGATTCCATTCAGCCCAAGCAAAAGGAACTGCAGCAGAAAATGCTGGAGCTGGATGAACAACAGCAGGAAAAGAAAGACCTGCTCGAGACTTTGGAAGACGAACGGTCTATTGCTCAAAGCCGCTATAACGATACTCAGCTGAAACATCAGGACCTTCGCAACAAAGTGGAGAACCTGGAAAAAGAAGTTCAGCGGGCAGAGACCGGAATTGAGAATGTAGAGAAGCGGATCAAAAACCGAACCTCTATGACCGAAGAGAGTAAGGAGGAAATCGATACGCTGAGTGCCCGCATTAAAGAGCTGCAATCCAACATTGAAAAGAATGCCGAGGCTAAGAAAAAAGCCGATGAAGAGCTGGAAAAAGAGGAAGAGGCCGCCGCCAAACAGCGCGGAAAAATCAACGAGATTGAGAAAGAGCTGAAGGAAGTCCGACGCCGCAAAGAGGTGAACATGGAGCTGGTGCATCATCTGGATATGGCCCGGGAAAAAATGGAGATGCAAAGCCAGGCTTTATCAGACCATATCTGGGAAACCTATGGCATCCTGATGAAGCAGATTGAAGGCGCTGAAATGCCGGAAGACAAGACCCCCGAGGAAGTGAAGGAGCGTATCAGCTGGTTGAAGCAGAAGCTGAATAGTATCGGCGAAGTGAACCCTCTGGCCATCGAAGAATATAAAGAGGAGAAAGAGCGGCTGGATTTCTACGAAGAACAAATCCAGGACTTGGAAGAAGCCGAAGAACAGCTGCTCGAAACCATCGATGAGATTAACGAAACGGCTACCGAGCGCTTCAATAAGACCTTTGAGAGAATTCGGGTAAACTTTCAGAAAGTTTTCAAAACCCTGTTTGAAGCCGATGATTATTGTGATCTTTTAATTGAGCAGGATGTGGAAGACCCGCTGGAAGCCCGTATCGAAATTAAGGCACAGCCGCGCGGTAAGCGACCATCCGGCATTTCACAGCTCTCCGGTGGGGAGAAAACGCTGACCGCCATCGCCCTTCTATTTGCCATTTACCTGGTGAAGCCTTCTCCGTTTTGTGTATTGGATGAGGTGGACGCTCCGCTTGATGACGCCAACATCGAACGCTTTGCCAAAATGATCAAAGAATTCAGTGAAGACACTCAGTTTATCATCATCACCCACAACAAAAAGACCATGAGCAAAGCCGAAATGATGTACGGGGTTACGATGCCAACTACAGGTGTTAGTCGCTTGGTGGGCGTAAAGCTGGACGAAGTGGAAGACGTGCTCTGAGAATATTGAATAATGAACATTCAATATTGAATGTTGAAGTTTAGTTGGTTTGCAGCAGATCACTAATCCTAATTCCAACCCTAACTCCGATCACTAATCCTAACTCCACGCCTCGCTCTGATCGCTCTGCGTCGGAGCGAATTTTCGCCAGGTTCTTTAAAAATGCTTCCAAAACAATATATTCCCGTCATCATCATTCCTGAATTAACCCAATAGTTATGAAGTCTCTCATTCCGGTTTTCCTGATTTTATCATTTCTTCTAATTTCCTGTCAGCCCGAAAAAAAGCAACCGGATTTTGAGTCTCTCCCAATTTCAGTTCAATCCATTTCTTTGTTGGGCGATACGCTGAAGACCGACATTCAGGCGATTCCCCAGCGATATTTAATTCGGATTGATTCGCTGAGTAAGTTGACTTATCAGGAAGACCGGATGGTGGATCACATGATTTGGGAAGCCCGGAAAACTGCCTATGCCGGAGATTACCGCCAGGCTGTTCAGCTTTTTACCGATGCCATTAATCAGTTTCCTGATAAACCGAGATTGTACCGGCACCGCGGGCACAGATACATCACTCTCCGGGCTTTTGATTTAGCCATCGATGATTTTCAGCAAGCTGCAAAGCTTTTTGAAGGTCAGCCCGATATCACTGAAAAAGATGGCTTACCCAATGAGCAAAACATTCCGCTCAGCTCTCTCCAAACCAATACCTGGTATCACTTAGGATTGGCTCATTATCTTAAAGGAGAATACGATCAGGCTAACCTGGCTTACGAAAATGGACTTCAGGTTTCCGATAATACAGACATGCGCGTGGCTTTTTTATACTGGAAATATATGACCCTGCGAAAATTAGGCCGGGATGCGAAAGCCGGGGCATTACTCGAGCAAGTTTCACCGGATATGGAACTGATTGAAAACACCAGCTACCATGAGTTGTTGATGGTATTCAAAGGTGTGTTTTCTCCGGATGAAATCATCACCGAAGAGAACTCCGAACTTGACAATGCTACATTAGGTTACGGGCTTGGTTTCTGGCACCACATCAACGGCAGGGGAGAAAGAGCCAAAGAAATCTGGCAGGGAGTGTATGAAGCCGGCAACTGGGCAGCCTTCGGGTACATTGCCAGCGAGGCTGAGTTGGCGCAAAGTTAATGGGTTGGTTTATTGGCATAGCAGGTCGTGACCAATCACTAAAGAATTCAATTCTTTCGCTTACTTCAAGCAATGACTTTAATGTAGAGACTGAGTCCTTTTTCTTGCTTGCCGGAGGTCATCATCAAACCACTCATTACCAATTGGATGAAGATCAGCAGGCCGGGTGGGTAGCATCCGGTATCGGCATTTCGAACGATGAAAAGCCTAAGTTATACGATTTAGATGATTGGGATCAGGCCATTGGGAAAGGAGTTAATCATCTTCATCAAATTAATGGTCATTTTTCGGTCTGCCGGTGGAATGATCAGACGACCGAATTGATCACCGACCAGCTGGGAATCCGGAATGTGTTTATTCACCAGGCAAAAGATTTTGTTCTTTTTTCTACCAGGCTCGACTGGATTAAAAAACTCATTCCACATACCGCCATCAATTGTGAAAAATTTGGTAGTCGCTGGCTGGCCATTAACCAGTTTTCTAACGGTAGTTTTATAGAGGGTGTTGAACGTATTTCTCAGGGTGGTCATGCCACTATAAATCCAGAAAGAGTATCGATTTCAAATAACAGATGGAGTCATAGCCATAGAGAAGTCAACCCTCAAAGCTTCATAAATGCTTTGTCGAATTTCAGCACTCTGCCTTTAAAACAAGGACAACCTCTCTCTTTAGGACTCTCAGGTGGGCTGGACTCACGAACCCTTTTTGCTATCCTTCTTCAGCAATCAAATTCAAATTGGACCACACATACCTTTGGCGAAGCAAGACACCCGGATTTAAAAACCGCAACTTTATTAAACAGTTTTTATAACAAAGAACATTACGTTTTTGAGGAAAGGATTCCTGAAGCCAAAGAAATCGAAGACCTACTTCCTGATTTTATCGGGCAAACTATGTTAACATCAACCCCTTCACATTTTGTAGGATTTCAAGCATATAAGAAAATTCAGGATTTAGGTTTTTCAGTAATAGATGGAGGTTTTGGAGAGATAGCCAGGCGCCGCTTCATGAACAACATACTCTTAAGAGCCAAAACCGCCTTACTAAAAAAAGACATTCCGGCTTTGATTCCCTTTTTGCGGCTGGATCGGTCCGACATCTTTACTGAAGAATGCAATAACTCGATGATTTCAGGTTTAAAAGAGGAACTTCAGGAAGAAATCGATGCCATGCCGGATATCACTGAAATCGGTATAGAAAACTGGCTGGACTTATTTACTGTTAGGACTCGAGTACCAAATGCGGCAGGCCCCGAGCAAGCTCGCTCTGATAATGAGCTGCTCAATTACATGCCTTTTTTACAGCCCGATTTAATCGAGTTCGCTCTCAATTTACCCGTTAAGGACCGTAAGAATGCTCGGGTTTTTCGATCTTTTATTAAAAGAAACGCCTCCAAACTCCAGAGCGCCCCTCTCATAAAAGGAGATTACTCCTATCCATATTGGATGAAAGACTACACCTCGGCGATATGGATGAGAATAAAACAAAAACTTGGGATGAAGCACGAAAGCCCACAAACCATTGACTTCCTGATGACTATGGAAGAATACATCCGCGACCTTCATAACTCTCAATCAGCTAAAGAGTTTTCAGCCTATGACCATAGAAAAATCGATCAATTAATTACCGGCTTTTATGATGACAACAATAAAGACTTAGCCCATCAGCTGAATTGGTGGCTGGCATTTGAGGTTTTTCGCCAAATTTAGAACTCCCTTCATGCCCTTAAAGTGTGAACGTGTTTAGGTGTTAACGTAAATCATACAGTACTTCACGTTAACACCTTCGCACTTTAAGACGTTATTCTAATTCCCCACAAAGAAAACAGCATTCCCAAACAGCAGTTTACCGTTGTGCCAGAAACCGCGGAACAGGGGATTGTCAACCATATACACTACGTGACCTGCCCCCATATCCTGAACACCGAAAGCAAGCGTGTGCTCCAGAGATTCCTTCGCTTTATTTCCCACAAAACCGCTGCGATGCGCTCCCGGTTTGGCCGCTCCAACATTCCACCCGTTTGCAAGATAATCAAAAGCAGAAGACCCCAGTTTCAGTGACATGTATTCTTCATCATACCCGAAAGCTAAAGGGTGTGAGGTATCCATCGAAATCAGGAATATGCTGCCGGGATTAAAGAACTGTGCCCGTTCGCGTGAAGCTTCCCCATACTTTTGAAGCTTATCTTCAGGATCTTCACTTTCCTCATTTTCCCGCTCTTTTCTTTTCAGGCTGAAACCATCCTTTCCGGCTAAGTCATTATTGGCACTCCCAACGGCAATCAGGGTTCCGCCCGAACTTACCCATCCTTTTATAGCATCCAGTTCTCCACTTCCGACAGCACTGCCATAGGTATCCGGCAGAATTAGCACGTGATAATCATCCCAGTTTACAGAACTCACATCATCTGCATTAATCAGATTTACCGGGTAGTTGATTTGCTGATCGAAGTAGTTCCAGATATGCCCCACCATGTTAGAGTTGGTTCCTTCACCGGAGAGCAAAGCCACTTTAGGCTTCTCAATATAGCGGACCGAAGATGAGCCGAAATCTTTGCCGGAATCCACAAATCCTGTAGCAACAGGAGTGACAATCCGGTTCAGCAAATTCGCTTCATCCTTCACAATTCCATCAAACTTATCCCCCAGTTTTTCATTTCCGTTGCGCGTGATGATTAAGGTGCCAGGAGCATATTCTTTTCCGTTCAGGGTGAAAGCCTTTTCAGCATACCGGACCGCAACACCTTCATCCAGCAGTCGTGCCAGGTATCTCAAGTCTTCAATAGAATTCCATTTTGCGAGATAAGCATACGGCTTGTCGAGAACCGGAGTGAGCTCATCTTCCATACTCATGGAAAGGGGCTCGGTATCCAGCTGACCTTTGATTGCATAGCCATCCACTCCATAGGCATAGTGCATTTCCCAGGCGGTGATATCATAAGTGAGTGAATCTGCAAGCTCGGGCTTTGGCTCAAACAACACCCGAACCAGCGTCCCCTTGGGTTGATACGTGCTAATCACATAATCACCTTCCTCGATGGAAACCCGACCCGTTTCACCCGTGCTGTAATCGTATCCGTTTGCATTGGAAGAACGGCTTGCCACTCCAAAATCGATGCGCTGATTTACCAAGTATCTCAGCAGCCGGGATACTTTATCCGGGTTGCTGCTCTTTTTCACTACAAAGGTTTTGTATTCGCCGGCTCCATTTCGGTTTGTATTGGTGAAATAATCCGAAAACTCCTGAATCACCCGCTTCGAATTTTGAGCGGTAATTTCCACCGTCGAAAGACCGCTTACGGTGTGATGAGTAAGCCGATCGAGTAAAGTAAGGGTATCCCCTTCGGCGGTGATTACTCCGCGCCCGGCAGAACTGTGGCCGGCCTGCTCATAAGTCATCCCGATAGCCCCATTGAATGTAGGCCAGGTATCCCCGTAGCTTGGATAGAACAGGTCAAAAACCTCGCGGGTAAAGTACAGCCAGTTTTCTTCGTCAAAGTATTTGGTGTGGTTTTTACCAATCATGGTCTGAAACTGCCGCTGCCAGTCTGTGATCGCCATATGGAACGGCTCGGCTGCCGGAGCGAAATAATACGGTGAATTGTATCCCTGCTCATGGAAGTCGACATGCACATGAGGCATCCACTCGTTATAAACGCGGATTCGTTGCTGACTCTCCACTTGCGTTTGCCATGCCCAATCCCGGTTCAGATCAAAATAATAGTGATTGGTTCTGCCGCCCGGCCACGGTTCATGGTGTTCACGCGTTTCAGGATGTACATTCTTATTCTCCCCAACCACGCTTCTGTACCAATTCACATAACGATCACGTCCGTCCGGATTTACCATCGGGTCCATAATTACCACGGTATTCTCCAGCCAATTAGCATTTTCTGTAACCAGTTTATAAACGGTATTCAGGGCAGCTTCACTGGATGAAGTTTCATTTCCGTGTACGTTATAACTCATCCATACAATCGCCTTTTGATTGGGACTCGGAGTACCGGCTTCAAGGTCGGCCAGTTTTAAATTATTCGTACGAATTTCATCCAGATTTTGGTGATTAGCCTCGGTTGTAACAACCGCATACATCAGCTCGCGACCTTCATTGGTGGTTCCGTATTGGGTAAGGGAAACCATCGGGGACTCATCAGCTACGTGCCGGAAATAATTCATCACTTTATAGTGAGGAGTCCACTTTTCACCCAATTCATACCCTAAAAATTCAGCCGGTGACTGAAGCTGGGCAAGCGCGCTTCCGGTTACTAATAAACAAGCTGCAACAGCTGTTAAAACAAATTTCTTCATACTTACGAGGTAATTATTCCTTTTTAAAAGTTGGTTAATGGTAGGTATTCAAAAGCGAGTGCACAAGTAAATTTTGGTAAGTCAGTTTAGAGCCTGAAACCGTTGTTCCAGGATTTCAAAGTAGGCTTCTTTTTTTTCGTCGCTTAAAAAACTGATTTTAATTAGCCTTTCCCATTCCTGGCGTGCATCCCAAAGGTCTTTTTTAATAGTTGTGAGCACTTTATTATTCAACTCCATTCGCTCTTCACCAAAATACTTGAAAAAAATAGCCTGAGTGAAGTTGGACTTCTTCCCCTTCAGTGGAAGTGCCATCTCTTCCACGGGGTTTGACATTACGATCGTTGTATTTAAAAGGTCATAAGCCGGAGAAAGCTCTGTTTTTTGATCTCTGTATATAAAGGAGAAGTTTTTTAAGTGCATGTCTTCGTTTCCGCATAAGAAACAAAACAAGGTCCTTCGAAATAGCTTCATTTTCTCCACCATGGGAAAAGTACAGTACTTATCAATTAGTGAAATTACTTTCTCCATCGAGTAATTGTATTTTGTTTCCCGGCTCATTCCTGCTACCTGAGCAAAATCTTCAACATGAACTTTACCTGCTTGCCCGAATCTGTCGAACCGCTTAATGAAGTAAAGCAGCGACTGGTCTTTCGCATAGATCAATCCATGTAATGGCACTTCAATACCTGCTGCCTTAGCCATTTTCATCGTTACATCTTCATTTTCAGGAACTTCATCATAGTCTGATAACTGAGGCTTCAGTATGTAACTTCCCTGCCTGTCCACAATTTTAAACGATTCGTTCTTAATACTTAATTGTGCACTTAGTTTGGGCTGTACTCCGGCTATCGACATTTTCGTCATTCTCTTTTGGGCTTCCTGAACCTGCTCCTTTCGGTCAAAAGGCAAAGGTTTTAACTCCTTTAGTGCAGGGTTGAGCTTATTAAGACCGGTTTTACTGTACCGTCCCGAGGCGATTCTCTCGTAGGTTATCGGACATCGGGTCATGCTTTAATCTCCTTAACAGTTACTGCCCCAACGGTATCCTCACCTACCGCCATCAATTGTGCAAACCGATCGTTTCTGTCAATTTTTTTAGTTCTTAAAAGAGCCTCCAGGTTTACGCCTTCCGGAAGCAGTCCCTCAAAAAAAGGCGGGAAGTGTTCAAATTTAAACTCTTTGTCTTCAACAGGCATCGTTACTGATATAGCTTTCCCTTTGTATGAATCATCGTAAATGAATCGATATTTTTGGTTTAGCTCATCCTCAATTAGCCAACCGGCTTCTTCATTATGCATATAAACCTTAGCCTTTCTCATTTGATACCTCCTTCAAACAGTAATCCATCAACGGGCTCTCTAATTTTATATCAATATTGAGTACACTGCATACTTTTTGAAAGCTCTCAAATTGAACTGTTTCTTTGCCATGCTCGATATCGAATACTACCGTCTTACCTACACCGGCTAAATCAGCTAATTGTACTTGTGTTAAATTACTCTGTTTTCTATGACAGCGAATAAGTTTTCCAAAATAATTCATAATAATTTTATTTACCGTTATAGCAGTTATTAATCTTATTATACAACTCGAACATCCTAAAAACAATGCAAAATAAAAATAATTACCGCTTAAACAGTAATTTTACAACTTGAACAGCAATTTGCCCTGAACAATCCCTTAAAAAAGACTTTATCACTGCTAAAGCAGTAAATAATTGCATGTTAAAAGTGAGCAAATAGTAAATTCTTCAACACTCATGCAATGTGTTTGCCCGTTTTTTCTACAGAATGGCAGTCATTCCCCATTATCAAAATGGTTATCTTTTGTGTATGATTAATCCAAAGCTCCAAATCAATTATCCAGCGTGATCATCAGCAGTAGTAACAACCAGGTTGCCCCCATCAAACGCATCGCCGCCATCGACATTGGCACCAACTCCTTCCACGCCATTATAGTTGATGTTTACTCCGACGGCAGCTTCCGAACGCTCGACAAACTCAAGGAAATGGTTCAGCTTGCCAAGGGCGGAATGGGCAAACGCCTTTCTGACGGGGCATTTAAACGAGGGTTAACGGCGCTAAGAAATATCAAGCGACTGGCTGACAGCTACGAGTGTGAAGAAATTCTGGCCTACGCAACCAGTGCTATTCGGGAAGCAGAAAACGGCGGGGAGTTCATTCAAAAAAGCATTGATGATATTGGCATTAAAATGAATGCCATTCCCGGCCGTGTTGAAGCCGAGCTGATCGGACTTGCGGTCCGACATGGAGTGAAGCTCACAGAAGAACCAGTCCTGATGGCTGATGTTGGGGGTGGAAGCGTGGAGTTTCTGATCGGAAATGAAAAGGAATTCTTTTATACCGCCAGCAAGAAAATCGGGGTTTCCCGGATGACGGAAATCTTCAAACCCGCCGACCCTATTACCGATGAAGACATTAAAAAGCTGGAAACCCACTACGAAGAACAACTCCGGGATGTAGCCCAGGCATTTGCCCAGCACCGCACCGATACCATTATCGGGTCTTCGGGTACCATGGAAAACATTGCTCAGATGATTGCCGCCCGCAAGGATAAGTCCATCGATGTTACGCTGAACGAGATGGAGTTTTCGGCTGAAGAATTCAAAAAGTTCTATGATTGGTTTATTAAACTCAGCAAGAAAGAGCGCAAAAAAGTTGACGGACTGGATACCAAGCGGGTAGGCTTTATCAATACCGGGGTGGTGTTGCTGGACTTTCTGATCCGGAAGTTTGGCATTAAAACGGTAAAAATTTCTTCCCAGGCACTGCGCGAAGGGATTGTAATCCGCTACCTGAAGAAAGACATGATTGGGCTGCAGTGGTCGGGAGCTTTTGCAGACCCAAGGCGACGTAGTGTTTTTGAGCTCCTTAGAAAAACAAACTGGCATGAAGCGCATTCCCGCCATGTAGCAAATATGGCCCTCACTATTTTTGATGCGCTGGAAGATGAACTTGAGCTGACTTTGAACGACCGTGAACTGCTGGAATATGCCAGCTATCTCCATGACATCGGATACTATATTTCTCACTCCAAACACCACAAACATGCCCTGTATATCATCCGTCACTCTGATTTGAAGGGCTTTAAGGAAGACGAGATTGAGATCATCGCTAATGTGGCCCGTTACCACCGGCGTTCAACCCCAAAAAAACGACATGGTGAGTACTGGAAAATGCCCCCGGCTATTCGCAAGCGAATCAAAAAGCTTTCGGGCATTCTTCGCGTGGCAGATGGGCTGGACCGAAGTCACTATCAGAATGTGAAAGACCTGCAGGTTTATTCTGAAAAGGATCAGATCAAGTTGAATATCCGTACTGAGGGAGAGCCTTATCTGGAAATTTGGGGAGCCGAACGTAAATCTGACCTGCTTAAAGAAGTGACGGGCAAGAAGATTAATATTGAGCGGGTGATTGAACCGGCTTATATCGGTTAATAAAAAAAGCTCCAACGCTGAACGTTGGAGCTACATCAAGTTTATAAAAAACGTAGGTCGGACAGGCTGTCCGACCTACGTTTTTTGAGACATCATCCCAATGGAAAACCGCACAAGCGGACGCTTGCGCTAATTTTCTGCAGCTTTTCTCATTAATTACAATGGCTTAATCACCAAAAGAGCCGGCAGGACCCGGAAACACAACCGGACTCTCAAAACCGTCTTCTGATACACTGGCTACCCCAAAGTAGTAGTTGTCGATAACTACATTCTCCAGCGTGTGCTCGGTTTTATTTGCGGGTACGAACACACTTTTCTGCCATTGGTTAGCATCGGTGAGTCGCCAGTAAATTTTATATCCGGCCAGCTGAGGGTTTTGCTCAGGGTCCAATGCTTTCCATTTAAGGGTGGTACTTGGGCGAACAGCTCCCTCAATTTCTACTTCTGCCGGTGGACTTGGTGCCCAACTCATCGCTGCCATTACCACCGCATTCAGTCCGGTCAGTTTGGCTGCAAAATCAAATTCCACTTCGCCCAGTACGTCGCCATATTCTACACCATCTTCGGTTCGTAAATCCTGGTGCTGGCGGTTGTAATCTTCATTGGTTTCCATGATTCGTACTCCCGGGAAGCCGGCTTCATTAAACGGACGGTGATGTCCTCCGCGCCCAAAACGATCAAGCCGGTAAATCATCATTACATCTAAATTACGGATGTACAAATCGGCCATTTTATCTACATAACGGGCCAGATTTCGTGATGGTGAATCCACTTCACCGCCGGTATAGCGGCGAATGGTTGCCTCTCGCTCTGTTTCCACATAGCGGGTTCCTTCAGAAAAAACCCTGGCGGTGGTATTATCAATCACCTGGTTAATACCCTGGATATTTCCAATCATATCGTTGTTTAAAACACCTTTAATATCCCAGCCTTTTTCTTTGGCATGAGCCGCGAGAATCTGACCTCCAAACAAGCCCTGCTCTTCACCAGAAAGAGCTGCATACATGATAGATCCTTCAAACTCATAATTCGTCAAAACCCGGGCAGACTCCAGCACCCCGGCCACTCCGGAAGCATTATCGTTGGCGCCGGGAGATTCTGACTCTCCATCCAACGCATCGGATACGCGGGAATCAATATCACCGCTCATCACCACAAACCGGTTAGGATCAGCAGTACCACGCTGAATGGCTATCACGTTAACAACATTGGTAGGCTCCGGGATACGACGCGTTCCTTCAATAACATCACTCACATAAAAAACTTCGAGGCAACCTCCGCAATTTTCGGAGATCCGTTCAAATTCAGCCTTAATCCAGCGCCGGGCCGCACCGATGCCGCGAGTTTCTGAGGTTGTGTCGGAAAGGGTGTGTCGGGTTCCAAAACTAACCAGTTTCGTGATATCGGCTTCAATCCGGTCGGCAGATGGAGCCGCTCCGATTTCCCTAAGCACTTCCATTTCGGGTGTTTGGGCGTGGGCAAATCCTGAAAAAGCAATAATAAAAAGAAGAGAAAGAGCAGTAGCTTTAAATGGTTTCATAAATTTAATTTTTGTTGAGGTTATCATGCGAACGCTTTAAATCGTCCGGAGTTTTTTCGTCCTGATTTAAATATTCTTTCAGGTTTTCCTGGAACTTGGCCTGGGCCTTTAGTCCGGCACGGTGGCCGAAAAAAGCCCCCGATCCACAGGCTACAATCACTGTAAACATAAAAGTAAGCCTGGAATCTCCCAGTCCGGCATCATAAATCTGAACCCATACCAACGGAGCCACGGCAACCAAAAGAGCGAAAACATAAGGGGCGGGATTCGGTCCCTGTAAACGCCTCATAAACCGGCGGCCTGAGAGAAAGACTAAATTCATATAAACCAGCCCAAAGCCTAAAAGTACAAGCAGGCCTACATAGGTAGGATTACTGATCATGCTTAAAAACTCAGAAGAGATGAGCGTGAAGGCAGCTGAAATCATTAAAATGCCGGAAGCGTAAAAAATAAACCGTGGTAAATTATCCAAAACGTTTTGCAGTGGTTGAATTGGGGTTTTTGAGATAAGCTGAAATTCCTAAAAACGCACCCCAAATTCCAATGCTAACATATCTTTTAACGCCTGAATTAACGGAAAGTAAAACTACTTGGCAGTCAACCAATTTTCAGGATTCAAATTCTCGTTACCACGGCGTACGAGGAAAAATATAACTTCACCTAATTCAGACTGACTGGTTCCGGACAAACCCAGTTGCTGCCCGCGCTCAAGAATAGACCCCACTTCCACATCGATGCGGCTTAGGTTTCCGTAGGCGGTGTAGTAAGAACCGTGCTTTACAAATACCACGTCCCCATAACCGGGTAAGGGCTGAATACGGAATACATACCCATCAGATACAGACTTTACAGGTGAGGCGGCATCAGCTACGATATCAATACCGGGGTGTTCGGTAACCGTGCCATAAAGCGGGTTCCGTACACGGCCGAATTTCTTGGCTACCGTCTTGCTGTTTACCGGCCACGGAAGATCTCCCTTTGCCTGAGCAAAGGAATTTTCATAGGTCAATAACACTTCATCGCTCACAAAGTTTTCACGCACAATCGGGCGGGAGTATTTCTCTACTTCATCGGCACGGCGGGCAGCATCTGCAATATTTCGAGCCTCTTCCAGCCGGCGTAAACGTTCGTTCTCTGCTTCCCTCAGGTTTTCTTCTTCAGCAATCAGGTTGGTGAATGTGCTTTCCAGGTTCTCTTTTTCCTGCCGGGTTTTGCGAAGCTCCTCAAGCCAGGTACTTCGTTCCTGTTTAATTTTCTCTACCGTCTGCTGCTGCTGCTGGCGCTGATCACCCAACTCTTCTTTTTCTTCCCGAATTTCTCCAATCACTTCCTGATTTTTCTTATAACTGTCCTGCAAATCATCTTTTACCTGATCCAGCTCCTTCTTATTTTTTCTGATCAGCCCGGCCTGCTTGGTCTTCTGCTCCTCAAATCGCTGCAGGTAATTCGACCGCACCACCATTTGGTTAATGGATTCTGAGGTCAGTAGCAGCTCCAGATTTCCTGCCCGGCCGTTCTTATAGGCATATAGAATAATCTGCTTATAATTATCGATCAGCTGTTCCAGTTCCTGTTCTCTGAGCTCAATCTCCTTTTCCGTCAGCTCAATTTCGGCTTCAATCTGACTTTGTTCTTGCTGCAGGCTTTGGATTTTATCATCCTGAAGGGCTATCAGGTTATTCAATGACTGAAATTGCTCAAAGGACTTGTCAAATCGTTCTTCGGCTTGGCTAACCCGTTGCTGATAGTTCTTAATTCGGGCTTCCAGTACATTAATTTCGGCACGGGTGTTTTCCTGACGTTTCAGCAGCTCCTCTCTTTTCTCCTGATACGTTTGAGCGAAAGACTCAGCACCCGTCAGCAGGACCAAAGTCAGAATTCCAATAATGCGGATGCAGCTTTTCGCTTTCATATCCTTTGAATGTTAATGTCGTTAGGAATATCAATTTCCAGATTTAGTTTACCCGGATTTACTTCGAGGCTTCTCACCAAAAACACGACCCGTGAATCTCCGTCTGCGCTAAAGATCGTTATTTTTCTTGGTAAAGTGAATCCATTCAGCTCGCCGTAACTTTCGTAAATAATTCGGGAATAGGGAGCCAGGCCTCTTCGGGTTTGATCCACCTGCTGAACCCAGCCTTTTTCCTTATTCACAAAAACCCGGGCTCCGTTTTTTAACCGCAGCTGATAGGAATTATTGCTTTCCCAAACAGACTGCACATCCCCCGCATCCACCTTAAAATTCAGCAGATCCAGAATGTTAATGGAAGCGAGTTCATTCAGGGTGGTCATCCGCCCGTCATAAATAGATATCTTTTGAGCGATTTTGTCGAGCTTATTGTAGATCAGTATAGAATCGCTGTCCACCAGCATCTGTCCGCCTTCAATCCCGATCCGGTTTTGGAACGTCAGCAGACTCAGTTCCCGATTGGCTTCAAAATCGATGGTCACCCGGTCGCTGTTCCCTGGTTCACTCACCAAAGCTCTTCCCTTGCCTTTTATGGCATCCAGTTCGGTTGCATAGTTTGGTATTTGGGATACCACTTCTTCTTTGGGGATATCAACACGGGTAAAATCCCCTTCGGTAACCGTTCGGGTTGAAGTACACGAGCTGATGATAAACCCAAGGCCCATGACTGCTAAAAGTGAAAGACGGGATCTAAACTTCACGCTAATTTATTTTATCCTGCAAATGTGTTCGGGTTGAATCTTTTTCCAATGCTTGCTGCCACCAGTCCCGGGCTTCATCCATATTGCCGAGCTGCTCTTCCACATCGCCCATATGTTCCAATACTTCCGCGCTGGCCGCCCCGGTTTTAATGGAGGCGTCAATGAATCTTTTAGCCCGGTCGTAATCGCCCAGCTTGAAATACACCCAGCCTACAGTATCCAGGTAAGCAGCATTTTCCGGAGCTACTTCAATGGCTTTTAGTGCTAATTCCTTGGCTCGTTCCAGGTTCTCTCCCCGAACCGATAAATTATACGCGTAATTATTCATCGCATTGTCGTTCTCGGGGTCGTAGCGCAGGGCCAGTTCGTAGGCTTCATCTGATGCTTCATGATGTTCGAGATTCGCCCTCACATCTCCCAGCGTACTGTACACAATCGATTTGAATGGGCGGCGAGCCGGGGCGCGGGTTGCATTCTCCAGCCACTCTTCTGCTTTTTGATTTTGGTCGGTGAGCATATAGGCACTACCCACAAAAAATTGAATAAAGGCATCATCCGGAACCGACTCGTCTGCTTTTTCACCTACTTTAATGGCTTCTTCGTACCTCTCCTGACTCATCAACAACTGCAGGCGCTGCCTCCACGCGATGTCATCTTCAGGGAGCAACTCGTTTGCCCGCTCGAGATTCTCAAGAGCTTTTTCGGGTTGAGCTGTTTGGGCATAAAACTCTCCGGCAAGGGTGAAAGCCGGACCGTAACCAGATTCACTTTCGGTAAGGGTGTCTAAGACGCGCTCGGTTTCAATTCTAAGCTGAATGTTCTGGGAATCCTGCTGAACTCTTGAATACAGAAACCGGGCGATGTTCATTTTGTCCACCGGCTCAATAAGTGGGTCACCGATAAAATCCGTTAACAGGGTGCCGGCACTGTCCCATCGTTGTTCGTCGAGGTAAATGCCGGCCAGGTTTATGAGTGATTGCGGATCACGGGCATTTCTGTTCAGCGCATCAGACAATACTTTTTTGGCTGAGTCGCGCTCACCGTTTCTCACATAATATTCGCCCAGCATATTCAGCATTTCCAGATTATCCGGGTCAATGTCACGCACTTTTTCCAGCTGAGCCACTGCCGAATCCGGAACCGCCAGCGCTTCAAAATTTCTAAACTTCATCAGCAGCACCTGTATATCGGGCCCGGTCAGCTTCAGGACCTGATCCAGTGTCTCATTTGATTTCAGAAACTCGCCATAGTCGTTATAGGTGTCGGCGAGCATGTACAGGGCGTCGAAATCATCGGGGTGAAAGTCCAGCAGGGTGGTCAGCTCATCCAGCGTAGCCTGGTTACGACCGGCAGCCCGGTAAATCTGGGCCAGCTTCAGGCGGTACCATTTATTTTCCGGCTCGGTTTCAACGGCCTGCTTTCCATAAAGAGCAGCCTTCGGGAGGTCATCCAGCTGCAGATAGGTATCAGCCAGTGCGTAATTTACACCCGAAGGTGCTTCCAGATTACGACGCGCCTCCAGGAATAACTCCCTGGCCGTTTCAAACTCCTCGTTTTCAAATGCTTCCATCCCCTGAATGTAGGCCGCCTTGCCGGTAAGCTGGGTATCAGACTGGATCTGGGCAAGAGCCGGAGCACATCCCAAAAGCAAAAGAAAGAATAAGGTGGTCTGGAAAAATTTCATGGCATTCATATCAACGGTAAGTATAACAGGAAAGTGTGATTTATGCTCACTTGCTTGCTCAACAAAAAAAGAGCCGGATGGGATGTCCGGCTCATCTGCTTTTTCTGTTAAAAAGCGGTTGCTCTCTTAATGAATAGTGCATGTAAAATGAAAGTTTAGCAGGTTTTCGTTCCCGTAAGAGTAACCATTCAGGATTATTTTTTAGCCGACATATCATTCCGGAACAAAAAAGATTAACTAAAATTGTAACAAAGACGGTTGTTTTTACTTTCTTTAGATGGGTACCTGAAAAAGATGAATTTATGACTCATGTTTTTTCGGCAGTCTTTCCTATATCGATGAACAAAAAATGCTCATTATCCAATAGCTTGGCTTGGGATTGTATTGGCAACAGGAGCTACGGAATGTGGACAACGAGGATTAAACACCACAACTTATAGTTTTTACTATCATGTTCGCATCAAATAGAAAAAATAAGTACTTACTTTTTTGCCTGCTTTATGTAGTACCATTCTGTTCACAAGCCCAACTCAGACATGAAGTAGTTGACGGAGATACCATTCTTATCTTTACTCACCCAATGAAAGATAAATTTGATGTTAGCATTTCAGTAAATATAGTACAGCAAGACTCCACTTTCATGTACAATTATGAACTTAATAATGATAGTACCAGCGATCAAAGTATTTGGTATTGGTTGGTTTTTTCAGAAGCAGAAATATTTGACATATCATCACCTGTTGGCTGGAAAAATTATACAGGGATTAATCCAAATAGGTATTCTTACTCATCAACAAGTCGGGAATATAGGATAGCACCTGATAGTACTTTAAAGAATTTTTCTTTTATGAGTCATTCATTACCTACAATTCAGCAATATTTTATGGAAGGCTGGGAACAGATTATTTTAGACCCTGGAAATGAACCAGATTCAGTAGAAAACGAATCTTTTTTTGATGTGGCTAAGCAAGGTTTGACAATATTTCCTCGTCCTAATTCAGATATTACTAATATCCAAGACTTCACCGACACCCTCCAAACCTTTCGCCGGCGTTCTTGTGAAGAACTGGGATGGATTACCAACAAGGGGATTTGCAACAGCCTGGATGTTAAACTACGAAATGTAGAACGCCATCTTGAAAGGAATAAGCCCAAGCAGGCAGGTAACGTGCTGAATGCTTTTCTCAATGAGTTAAGTGCCCAGCGGGGAAAACACATCACCGAAGAAGGCTATGCCCTGCTGTACTATAATGCGGAGTACCTTCAGCAACGGATTGGAGAGATGGATTAAAGGAAGAAATCAGCAGAACTCTTCCCAAATGTTAAAATCTATCTCAGGGGTTGTTTTAAAGCTGCTGTATTGATTACATTAGAGCCATGCAAATTTTATGCGCACATAGGATCAATTTTACCACACTCCGGCGGCCCCTCCGACGGCGGTAATCATATTTTTATAGCTGCTTCATAGCAGCTCTCATCTTACAACCGCGAGATCCTAACCTATAACTTCTTCTACCCGACAGAAGTCTATTCATTCCCTAATTCACTTTATTTATTTACCAACATGTCCGTAAAGATTCATATCGCTTCAGACCCTCATACTGCTTATGCCGGTGATATTTGTGCCATGATCGAAGTGGCTGCCCGTCAGCGCGGCACTGGTATTGCCAAGCGTAAACCCGAGTACATTACCATGAAAATCAGAAATGGAAACTCGGTGATAGCCCTGGACGGGGAAACTCTGGTCGGCTTTTGCTACATCGAAATCTGGGAGAACAAAAAGTATGTGGCCAATTCCGGGCTGATTGTAAACCCGGACTACCGCGGACAGGGAATCGCCAAAAAGATAAAGGCTAAAGCATTTGAGCTTTCCGGAAAGAAATACCCGGAATCAAAATTATTCGGAATAACCACCAGCCTGCCGGTAATGAAGATCAACTCCGACCTGGGCTACAAGCCGGTTACGTTCTCGGAGCTGACCCAGGATGAGACCTTCTGGAGCGGATGCCAAAGCTGCCCGAACTACGACATCCTGACTCGCAATGAGCGCAAGAATTGCCTGTGCACGGGGATGATGTTTGATCCCGAACACCCTAATGACAAACCAAAAGAAGAACGAGCTCAGAATATTCAGAAATTTCATCGCTGGGTGAGGTTAAAGACCGCATCTTTCCTTAAAAAAATCATTAACCCTTTGAAGTTTTTTATATGAACTCATCCAAAGCTATCATTATGAGAAGCCCGGACTTTGATTACACAATAAAGAAGTATAACGATGCGGAAATCTTCCGGAAACAAGATTCCAGGTATGGCTTGGAGATCGCCACGTCGAAAGGCTATGGTGAAATCATTTCGACATCTGTACTCCTCGCGATGACATTGTTAACTCAAATACGGTTCAATCATGAATAAAAAGAAAAAAGTTTTACTTGCCTTCAGTGGCGGACTCGACACCAGCTATTGTGCTATTTGGCTGGCGAAAGATCAGGGCTATGAAGTTCATACTGCTGCCATAAACACCGGTGGTTTTGATGAATCAGAAGAACAAGCCCTGGCTGAAAAGGCCGACAACCTGGGCATCAAAAATCATGTGATGCTGAACGTGGAAGATGAATTCTATCAAAAAGGCATCAGGTACCTCATTTTCGGTAATGTGCTGAAGAATCATACCTATCCGCTTTCGGTGAGTGCAGAACGCGTTTTCCAGGCGGTGGCTCTCGCTGAATATGCCAAAGAAATCGGGGCCGATGCCATCGCTCACGGCAGCACAGGCGCCGGGAATGATCAGGTTCGATTCGACCTCGTTTTCCAGGTTATGGCTCCCGATCTCGAGATCATCACTCCCATCCGCGATCAGAAACTGAGCCGTGAAGAAGAAGTGGAATACCTGAAATCACACGGTATTGAACAGGAATGGGCAAAGGCTAAATATTCCATCAACAAAGGACTTTGGGGAACTTCGGTGGGAGGAGCCGAAACGCTGAGCTCCCACAAGGGACTACCCGAAGATGCCTGGCCAACGGAGTTCGTGAATCCTGATCCGTTAGTGGTTGAGCTCGGTTTTGAACAAGGTGAACCAGTAACGATTAATGGTGAACGATTAACCCCGGTCGAAGTAATTAAAAAACTGAACGAACTCGCTGCACCTTACGGTATCGGGAGAGACATTCACGTTGGTGATACCATTATTGGGATTAAAGGACGCGTGGGGTTTGAGGCCGCCGCTCCGATAATCATCATCAAGGCGCACCAGCTTTTGGAAAAGCATACGCTGGGAAAATGGCAGCTGTACTGGAAAGACCAGCTGGCGGAATGGTACGGGATGCTGATGCACGAAGGGCAATACCTGGACCCGGTGATGCGCAACATCGAGACTTTTCTCGAAGACACCCAAAAAACCGTTTCCGGTAACGTTTTTGTAAAACTGGAGCCCAAGCGATTTGAGCTGGAAGGCATTGAATCTGAAAATGATCTTATGGGCAGCAAGGCCGGGCAGTACGGAGAAATGAACAACGCCTGGAGTGGTGAAGATGTAAAAGGGTTCACCAAAATCCTGGCCAACTCCATGCTCATCCAACAAAAAATACAAAACCATGATTAAAGCAGGCATTATTGGCGGAGCCGGATATACAGCCGGAGAACTGATCCGAATTTTACTTCTCCATCCGGAAGTGGAATTACTGAGTGTAGTGAGCCGAAGTCATAGCGGGGAATTTCTCTATACAGCACACCCTGACCTGGAAGGGGATACAAATCTGAAATTTGATTCCGAATTATCTCAGCATGCAGATGTGGTTTTCCTTTGCTCCGGCCATGGAAAATCCAAAGCGATTGTTGAAGGAAATATCCTGCCTGAGTCCGCCAAAATTATTGACCTAAGTTCAGACTATCGCATCAAAGGCGAACATGATTTTATGTACGGGCTGCCTGAGCTGAATCGTGATGTCATCAAAACGGCCAGCTACATTGCTAACCCCGGTTGTTTTGCAACTTGCATTCAGCTGTGCCTGCTCCCTCTGGCAAGCAAGAACTTACTCAACAAACCGGTTCATGTATCGGCCATCACAGGGAGCACGGGCGCCGGACAAAACCCTACCGATACCACCCATTTCAGCTGGCGAAATAACAATGCGTCCATCTACAAACCACTGAAACACCAGCACCTGGGAGAAATAAAACAGAGCCTGGAACAGATTCAGGAAGGATTTCAACAACCGGTTCATTTCATCCCGATGCGAGGAGCCTTTACCCGGGGAATCCTCGCTACCTGCTATTTGGAGCTGGATGAATCAGCTGATACGATCAAAAAACTCTTCAAAGAATACTACGCCGGCCATCCATTTGTAACTGTTTCGGATTCCTCACCAGACGTGAAGCGTGTGGTAAGCACCAACAAAGCCCTGATTCATGTTCAAAAAGAAGACGGGCAGATTTTGATTTCCGGTGTGATCGATAATTTACTGAAGGGGGCCTCCGGACAGGCTGTGCAAAATATGAACCTGATGTTCGGGCTGGATGAGACGCTCGGACTTAACCTCAAAGCCATCGCATTCTGATGAACCTGTTTCAAGTATATCCCCTGTTTGATGTTGAGCCGGTAAAAGCAAAAGGCAGCTATGTGTATGATACCGCCGGACAAAAATATCTCGATTTCTATGGCGGTCATGCCGTGATTTCCATCGGCCATTCACACCCGCACTATGTGAATCGGGTAACTGCTCAGCTGAATGAAATTGGCTTCTATTCCAACTCTGTGCCCATTGGCATTCAGCAGGAGCTGGCTCAAAAGTTGGGCAAACTTTCGGGCTATGAAAACTGGAATTTATTCCTGTGCAATACAGGGGCTGAAGCCAATGAGAATGCGCTGAAAGTAGCCTCGGCTCACAACGGAAGAAAGAAAATCATGGCTTTCAAAGGAGCTTTTCACGGAAGAACCTCACTGGCAGTAGCCGTTACCGACAACCCGAATATTGTTTTCCCGGTAAATGAAGGAGCGGAAGTTGTGCGTTTTGAATTCAATGATTTCGAGGGCGTTGAAAAAGCCATGCAACAAGAAGACATTAGCTCGGTAATTATTGAGCCCTTACAGGGTGTTGGAGGTATTGAAAGTCCGTCTCCGGAATTCTTGCACCACCTGCGTACCCTTTGTAATGAAACCGGAACGGTTCTCATTCTCGATGAAGTCCAATCCGGATTTGGGCGCACCGGGAAGTTTTTCGCCCATCAGCTCTTTGGGGTTGAACCGGATATCATTTCCATGGCGAAAGGCATGGGCAATGGGTTTCCGGTTGGTGGGGTGATGATTCACCCTAAGTTTGAAGCTTCTTTCGGGATGCTGGGCACCACTTTTGGCGGGAATCACCTTGCCTGTACCGCTTGCCTTGCTGTGTTGGAAGTGCTGGAGAAGGAGAACCTGATGAGGAACGCAGAACAACTGGGCACTTACCTGAAACAGGAATTGGCAAAGCTTTTAAAAGTTCAAGACGTACGTGGATTTGGGCTGATGATAGGTGTGGAGTTTGATCAGCCGGTTGCCGAATGGCGAAAAGAGTTGTTGTACACGCATCGCATATTCACCGGCTCTTCATCCAATAAAAAGGTTCTACGTTTGCTGCCACCGCTTAGTATCGGCAAAGAAGAATGCGACCAGTTAATTACCGCTTTGAAGGAGGTTTTGAAATGAAAGAAGAGTCATTGCGAGGAGCCGAAAATCCCGAATATCAATTACAGAATTATATCGACGAAGCAATCTCCCGGTTTAGAGATAGCAGGTTTTTCAGGGAGATCGCCGTGTCGAAAGACATCATAAACCTAACTCATAAAACGAGATTCCTCGCGATGACCTGTACCCTACTTATTATAGGACCACCCATCATCTCTGGCCTGACCAGTGATCTCTCACTAACGTCAATTTTTTAAAAATGAAATCATTCCTGTCCCTTAACGATGTAGAAAACCTTCCGGCACTGGTTAAAGATGCGCTGGAAATAAAAAAGAACCCGCATGTGTATAAAGATCTCGGACGAAATAAATCCATGTGCCTGATATTTCTGAACCCCAGCCTGCGAACGCGATTAAGTTCTCAAAAAGCAGCCTTCAACCTTGGCCTGCAAACGGCCGTACTGGATGTTGGAAGTCAGGGTTGGCAGCTGGAGTTTGCGGATGGAGTCAAAATGGATTCAGATAAAGCCGAACACATCCGTGAAGCGGCAGCCGTAATCGGCTCCTACTTTGATGTCGTTGCCATTCGTGCTTTTGCCAAGCTTGAAAACCGCGAAGAAGATTACAGCGAGCAGGTGATGGAATCGTTCAAAAAATTCTGCCCGGCTCCGGTTATTAATATGGAGTCGGGAACCGGACATCCGCTGCAGGCGCTGGCCGACCTCATCACCATAGAAGAACATAAAACCGTCGAAAAGCCCAAAGTGGTTTTAACGTGGGCGCCACATCTAAAAGCATTGCCCCAGGCCGTAGCCAATTCCTTTTCCCGATGGATGCAGGCTGCTGATTTTGATCTGACAATCACTCACCCCAAAGGCTATGAACTGGTGGATGAAGCCGTTGGTAATGCCACGGTTGAGTACGATCAACAAAAAGCTTTTGAAGGAGCTGATTTCATTTATGCAAAAAACTGGAGCAGCTATTCACAATATGGGCAAGTACTCTCCAAAGATCCAAACTGGATGGTAATGGCCGAAAAGATGAAGCGCACCAACAATGCCAGGTTTATGCATTGTCTGCCCGTTCGCAGAAATGTAATCGTAGAAGATGCTGTCATTGACAGCAATAACAGCCTGGTGATTCCTGAAGCCACTAACCGGATTTACTCCATGCAGGTTGTTCTGAAACACATTCTGGAGGAACTGAAATCAAGTCACTGAAAGTAATTAAGATTGGTGGGAAGGTAATTGACGATGATCAAAAGCTGGATCACTTTCTGAATGATTTTGCTTCTGTTAAAGGTCCGAAAATCTTGATTCATGGAGGCGGATCCATTGCCACCAAAATGGGAGAACGGCTCGGCATCAAACCGAATATGATTGACGGAAGGCGAATTACCGATGCGGAAACACTGGAGGTAATCACTATGGTTTATGGCGGACTGGTTAACAAGAATATTGTTGCCAAGCTTCACTCGTTGGGAGCAAAAGCGGTGGGTCTTTCCGGGGCCGACCTGAACATCATCCCTGCCAAAAAGCGTAATCCCAAACCGGTAGATTTTGGCTGGGTCGGTGATGTGGAAACCATTCACACCGAATGGCTTTCCCAATTTTTGGATAACGAAGTGGTCCCCGTGCTGGCTCCACTTACACACGACCAAAATGGCCATATACTCAATACCAATGCGGACACCATTGCATCATCGGTGGCAACGGCTCTGAGCAAGGACTTCGAGACGGAACTCTTGTTTTGCTTTGAACAGCCCGGTGTGATGAACGATGGAAAACTGATCACGAAAATGAACCTGCTGCTTTACCGATACCTGAAAGATGGGGGTATTATTACCGATGGCATGATTCCAAAGCTGGATCTCGGATTTTCAGCACTTCGGAAAGGAGTCAAGGTGAGCATTCGTAGCTTTGAAGATGTGGCCAAGACGGAATCAGGAACAAGATTAGTTAAATGATTGAACACAGATGACAGGATGATGCAGATGATCGCAGGTTTATTTATTGAGCACATTACAATTCAAGCGTCCTCCTCCTTTTGAAGGAGGAGACAGAGGAGGTCGAAATGTTGGAATTAGCTTCAACCCATACAAGTACAATAATTGTTTGAACACGGATGACACAAATTTGACGGATTTTCGCAGATATATAAAAGTTAAGTCATCCGGGATCTCCTGGGAGTAACTCAGGTGTTAGTCAGGGAGATTCCGTTTCTTCTTTCCGTTTGACCAGAATGACATGAACTTTATTGAGATTGATGATGGAACACGGATAACAGGATAATGCAGATGATCGCAGGTGTATTTAAGGAGCACATTATAATTCAAGCGTCCTCCTCCTTTTGAAACAGTATGATAACAAAGGTCGAAACATGAACAACATACAAGAACTTACGGAAGAGGCCATCGAGCTGCTTAAAGAGCTGATTTCCATTCAATCCTACAGCGGACAGGAAAACCAGACAGCTGATTTACTTTCCAATGTACTTTCGGACTTTGGGTTTGATCCCCACCGAAAAGGGAATAACATCTGGAGTTGGTCGGCTGATTTTGATCCCCGGAAACCGACGGTCATGCTGAACTCGCATCATGATACGGTGAGGGCTACTTCGAAATGGACTAAAGATCCTTTTACTCCCACCTTGGAAGACGGCAAGCTCTTCGGGTTGGGAAGCAATGATGCCGGCGGGCCTTTGGTGAGTTTACTCGCAACCTTAGTTCTTCTCTCCCAAAAAGTACAGCCATATAATTTGATTTTTCTGGCCTCGGCGGAGGAAGAAACTTCCGGAAAGAACGGCGTTCCCATTGTGCTTCCTGAATTGCCAAATATTGATTTCGCCGTGGTGGGTGAACCGACCTCTATGAACCTTGCCATTGCCGAGCGCGGATTAATTGTTCTGGATTGTGTGAGTCATGGCCAAAGCGGTCATGCTGCGCGAAATGAAGGTGAAAATTCGCTGTATAAAGCCATGAAAGATATTGATTGGTTTCGTTCTTACCAGTTTGAAAAAGTATCGGAAGTATTGGGTCCTATAAACATGACCGTGACCATGATCGAGGCTGGAAGTCAGCATAATGTGGTGCCTGATGAATGCCGGTTTGTAGTGGATGTTCGTCCTAATGAATTTTACACGAACGAAGAAGTTGTGCAGCTGATCCGCGAACATTTGGATTGCGAAGTAACTCCCCGGTCCACCAATCTGAATGCTTCGGGCGTGGAGCCTGATCATCCGGTAATTCAAAGGGCAAAAGAATTGGGACTCAAAACCTATGGATCAAAGACAATGTCGGACCAGGTTCACATGGCGTTTGACAGTGTGAAAATCGGCCCCGGAGATACCCGCCGATCTCATACTGCAGATGAATATATTAAGCTGGAAGAAATCAGTAATGGAATCAACACGTACATAACCCTTTTAGACCAGTGGAACATACGGTAGTTTCTATACCGGATTATATGATAAAATCGACTTCCAGACGTCCTAAACAAAAAAAATGCTTTTGCATATTTACATATTAACTTATTTGCGCTGATTAATATTTACGCTGAACTATAAAAACGGAAAAATGCCTGACAAGAAACTTTGGGAAAAAGGAATTCAAACCGATGCGTTCATCGAGAAATTTACGGTGGGGAAAGACCGGGATCTGGATCTCGAACTTGCAAGGTATGATGTGCAGGGAACCCTCGCTCACATCGCCATGCTGGAGTCGGTAGGGCTGCTGGAAAAGGGTGAGCTGAAATCACTGACGAAAGAACTGAACCGGATTTTGGATGAAGTGATCGAAGCCGGCCGGTTTGAAATCGAGGATGGCGTGGAAGATGTTCATTCACAAATTGAATTGATGCTGACGCGCACGCTTGGAGATGTCGGCAAGAAAGTACACGCCGGCCGTTCCCGAAATGATCAGGTGTTGGTGGATATCCGCCTGTACCTCCGTGATCAAATAAAAGAAATTGCCGGGCTTTCCGGAAGGTTGTTTCACACCCTCATTAAGCAAAGTGAAGCCACCAAAGAAGTTCTGCTGCCGGGTTATACGCACACCCAGGCAGCGATGCCCTCCAGCTTTGGGATGTGGTTTGGCGCCTATGCCGAAAGCCTGGTTGATGACTTGGCCTTGCTTGAATCCGTTTATCATATCATCAACAGGAACCCGCTCGGCTCGGCTGCCGGTTACGGCTCATCCTTTCCACTGGATCGAACAATGACGGCCGAACTGCTTGGTTTCGAAGGGTTGAACGTGAACTCCGTGTATGCGCAAATGGGTCGTGGTAAAACAGAACAGACCCTGTCTTTTGCCATGGCCGGACTGGCGGGAACCCTCAACAAACTTGCTGCCGATGTATGCCTGTACAACAGTCAGAATTTTCAGTTTCTGAAGCTGCCCGACAAACTCACGACCGGGTCCAGCATCATGCCACATAAAAAGAACCCGGATGTGTTTGAACTGATCCGCGCCAAAACCAATGCGCTGAAAGCACTGCCCAATCAAATTATGATGGCTACCACTAACCTGACATCCGGCTATCATCGTGATTTCCAGATTTTAAAGGAGCAGCTTTTCCCGGCTATCGAAGAACTGAAGAGCTGTTTGTTCATCACCGAATATGCGGCCGGACAGATGGAGGTAAATCATAACATTCTTGATGACCCGAAATATAAACTGATCTTTTCTGTGGAAGCGGTAAACGAGCTCGTTAAACAAGGAGTGCCATTCAGAGATGCCTATCAAAAAGTAGCACAGCAAATTAAAGACGGAAGCTTTGAACCCCCTACGGAGCTGAATCACACCCATGAAGGAAGTATCGGGAATTTGGGGAATGATGTGTTAAAGGAGAGATTTAATAGTATTAAGATGTAAGACATAAGATTTAAGACGTACCTCACCACTGATCTTATATCTTATATCTTATGTCTTATGTCTCAAATCTAACATCTATCATCCATCATGAACCAACTCTACTTCATAGCACTCATTCCTCCAGGTCCGCTGAAGGATGAAATTCAGGAGCTGAAGCTGGAAGTAAAGGAGAAATTCGACAGCTCGCATTCCCTGAATGCACCGCCGCATATCACCCTGCTGAGTCCTTTTCGGCTGGAAGATCAAAACGAAGATAAACTGGATTCCCTGCTCGAAGTATTTACCCAGTCGTTTAAACCGTTTGAAATCCGTCTCAACAACTTTTCAACCTTTCCGCCCCGCGTTATTTTTATTGATGTTGAGGAATCGGCTGCCCTCATGGATATGCAGGAACAACTGGAAGAGCTGGCCCGCTCAAATACCGGGCTTTTCAACTACAACTATGACGAGCGTCCCTATCATCCGCATCTCACCTTAGCCTTCAAAGATCTCACCAAAAAGAATTTCTACAAGGCATGGAAGGAGTTTGAGAACCGGACTTTTGAAAATTCGTTTACGGCCGATGCTCTTTATCTGCTTAAGCATGATGGACAACGGTGGAAAGTCGCAACCTCCTATTCCCTTTAATGATAACTGTTAGTTTTCAGCAGCAACCTCTTAGTTGGCATAAATCTTCATCCTTTCTGTTCGGTGAAATGTGATTATAAACAGAGGAGCAGGGGGCGTAATCGTTGCCTCAAATAAAACATCTCCACTGAGGTAATCAACTTCTACTACCTTACCGTACGTACTGGAGTTATGGACAGCACCGGGCGAAAAGAAAACATGGCCGGAACCCGGATCATAGTCCACATCTGATACAATTCGTGAGTACGTTTCACCTCCCCGTTCTTTGCCATATTGCCAGATCTGCTGTATGGTCATATCCGACTCATTAACTTCGTACTCAACTGCCCGACTGTAAGGCCCGGTGTTTCTATAATTTCGATTATCGCCATTGTCGAACAGCATGATATTTCCGTTGGGCATAAGCTGAGGGGCATGCTGATACCAATTCCATTCAAAATCAGTATGATTATAGAAACCGTCCATCACGTTTATACTTTTAATGAGGTTCCCTTCTGAATCCAGTGGCTGCAACAGGTATTGGTTCAGGTCTTCACCACGCCCCGATGTTGCCCACCCACGATGTGGACTCATAATCCACACCACCTCATTCTCCCTTGTAAGCTTTACTACTCCCTGAGTACGCCCTGATACAATTATACAGTCGTCGTCTTCGCTATATTCTACGGCATTGGCATGAAACCAATCCTCGTCGTTGTTGGTGAAGGTGCGGCGGGAGTACTGCAGAGACACATTCAGGTCCCAGACGGTGGTAATTTCATTACTCTCCCGGTCTATCTCTATCAAATAATCCTCAATGGTATCCGCCCCCAATTTATTAACCGTGGCAATGAAATTACCATCCGGCTTTTCAGTAACCTCATGGTGAAATCCATACCCGGGCATGTCCCAGCTGTTAAGAATATCTCCGAACATATTAATCTCATAAATTTTATCGGAACTTCCATCTCCAAAATACAGGTTCCCATTTTGAAGCCGCTCCATACCGTCATCATAAAATAAAGATCCCAGTACCGGGTGATTTGAGAAATCCAAATACCACCTTATATCACCATTTACATCAAAAATAAAAGGTCGCTGAGGATTTGCCGTACCGCCTTTCTCAAACCCAAAATAGCTCACAAATGTCCACCCCTCAGCCATCTGAGAAAGGTTTGCAACATCAATCTCTACCTGAGGCATATCTGGTGAGAGTGCTTCCGTTTCTACAGAGTATTCTTTTGAGCCAATTTCCTTCCAATTATTACTATAAAACGTCAGCCTCACTATATTTTTGGAGTTTGCATATAAACCCAAAACTGGTATTTCATGCATTGTCCGATGACCTTCTATGGCATGATAGATTCCGGAATGCTCGTCCTTGCCCATCACTTCAATCCTGATTGTTACAGATACCTGGGTTTCAATATTTATCATAGCCGTTAAAGGAGCATATCCCGAAGGATTTACCGTCACATTCTCTTCCAGCAGTATATCCGACAACACCGGTATATCAGGTCCGGTGCTGTTTTTAGAACAATCAACAAAGAACAAAGAGACTATGACTAAGAGGGGCAGGCATTGCTTCATGACAAGGTATTTAGCTGTTAAACCTATCTTATAGTAAGGGCATGGGGCATGGCTTGCAAGTATTATCCGCCCTCCAAAAGCTGCTGTTAAAACAGGAATGCATTTCTCCTCTCTCACGTTTTGGAGGTCCAATTGAAGAACATTCATCAAAAAGAGATTATGAGCGAACAAATGAACGCTGCTTTTATAGAGGAGTATGGAGAGCTAACCAATGTAACCACCGGAGAATTACCCAAGCCCGAAGCGGGTGAAGGTGAAGTTTTAGTACGGGTGAAATCGGCCGGTGTAAACCCGGTGGATGCCGCTGTTGTACGGGGCATGCTGAAAGATGCCATCCCCGGTGAATTTCCCCTTGTGCCCGGCTGGGATGTGGCAGGAGTTGTGGAAGAAATCGGTCACTCCGTAAGCCGTTTCAGCACCGGGGATGAAGTGTATGCTTATGCCCGCCGACCGAAAATTCAGCACGGCACATATGCTGAGTATATAAGCTTGCCGGAGTCCTACCTTGCAGAACGACCGACCAATATTTCCATGGAGGCCTCCGGCGGAATTCCGTTAGTGGGGTTAACCGCTTACCAATCTATCTTTGATTTCGGAGAACTGAAAGAAGGGCAAACCCTGCTCATATTAGGAGCCTCCGGCGGAGTGGGAACACTGGCCATCCAGCTGGCAAAATCGGTAGGTGCACAAGTGATTGGAGTAGCGAGTGAATCCAACCATGAATATATGAAGGAACTCGGTGCCGACATCACCATAGATTATAACGACAATCATGTAGGAGAAGCCGTGAAAGAAGCCCGGCCCGATGGAGTGGATTTGATTTTTCATTGCTCACGGGGCGATTCCTTCAGCCAGGTTATGGAAACCGGCGTGCTGAAAGAGGGCGGAAAAGTAGCTTCCATTACCAACAGCAATCCTGAGATCAGCGACGACATTGAGTTTAAATACGTGTTTGTAGAACCCAATGCCGAGCAGCTGGAGCATATCACCGTGCTTGCCGACAGCGGTAAAATTTCCGTACCGGTCACCGATACTTTTTCTTTAGAAGAAGCCAGTGAAGCACTTCAGAAAATTGAGTCGCTGCACACGAGGGGTAAACTGGTGATTACTCCCTGAATAAGTTCCCTTATTAGATTCATTGTACCCCGGCTTGATTGAACAGGCCGGGGTTTTTTAATGGCATATAAAGTAAAAACATGATGATAAGTTGTGTGCAAGAGGCTCCCATGATCGTATCAATATTAGAATCCGGGATTTTTAATACTGAGGTAACGCAAAGCTGATCAATATTTATTACACTCGACAAACGGCTATTATGTGTAATCCCTGAAATATGGTCAGGGAGCATCCACCAGCGAACCGTAAATTTGCTGTCACCACCCTGAAGTCGGTAACACATAATCAAACCCCATCATCTATTATGGAAGGATTAACCCAAGGCAATAAAATGCCCAGGAATGTGTACGGCTGTTTCACAGCATTCCTTTTTGCTCTCATCTTCTCAATACAACCTGCAATTGCTCAGAATCAAACCATTGGTGCCGGACTGGAAGGTCAGGCCTTGATCGATTACCTGCAGCAAAACTACTCCCCTGCCCAAACGCTGGGATATGACACTGCCCGAGATACCATGTATGCAGTTATTGACAACGACAATGGGAACCTCACCGGTGTTTATACAGGATACACGATCACTTTAGATCCTAATGAAGACCCAAGTACTGATGCTTTTTATAAAGGCGTTAATGCCGAGCACACGTGGCCTCAAAGCATGGGCGCAGGGAATGAACCGGCGAAATCTGATATTCACCATCTGTTCCCGACAAAATCGAATGTAAACAGTGCCAGGAATAATGACCCTTTAGGTGAAATTGACGACAACCTGACCGATACCTGGTATTACCTCGATCAATCACAATCATCCATCCCGTCCAGCAATATTGATTTATATGCCGAGAATTACGGAAGCACCACCTTTGAACCCCGAGAACAACATAAGGGAAATGCCGCCCGGGCCGTATTCTATTTTGTAGCAATCTACCAAGCCCAAGCCGATCAAAACTTCTTTGATCAACAAAAGAACGATTTATATCAGTGGCATTATTTGGATGAAGTGGATGCCAACGAACTAAACAGAAGCAGTGCCATTGCCGGGTATCAGGGTAACGAAAACCCATTTATACTCGACACTTCTCTAGTTCGCAGAGCTTTCTTTCCGGATGGAAATACCGGTGGCAGCGATACTACTCCCCCTGTTATAAGTTCAGTCCAAAGCTCCAATATCGGAGCTAATTCTGCTACTATCACCTGGGGTACAGATGAGCTGGCTACCTCACAGGTCAACTATGGAGCCACAACATCCTATGGTTCTACCCAAAGCAGCGGAAGTTTTACTACCTCCCATTCCCTCACTTTAACAGGGCTCACTGCAAATACTACCTACAATTACCAGGTTAGTAGCACCGATGGCTCTGGTAATTCTTCCAGTTCCGGCAACTTCACATTTACAACGGCTGAAGAAGGCACCAGTGCCGGTTCTATCGTCTTTTCCGAGATTTTTTATGATACCCCCGGAACCGACAGCGACGAAGAATGGATCGAGATCTATAACGGCACCTCATCTACGATAGATTTAAGTGGTTACACCGTCACAGATAACAATGGAACCGGTTCGTCCTATACTTTTCCCTCAGGCAGCACCATTGCACCAAGTTCTTATTTTACGGTAGCTTCAAATTCAGCCGGATTCCAGTCGCTGTATGGGTTTGATGCCGACCAGTATGGCTCTATCCCTGCTTTGAATAATGGAGGAGATGTGCTCATTTTAACCGATGGGCAGAGCAATGAAGTAGATATTGTAGCCTGGGAAGGAGGTGCTTCTGCAGGACTTCCTTCAGGCTGGGGAAGCAGTAGTGACCCATCTGCTGCAACCGGGGAATCAATCTACCGAAGTTCTCCTGGATCAGATTCTGATTCATATACTGATTGGGCGGTAGCTGTTAACAATGGCGACCCCCAAACACAAGCTTCGGCTCCTGTTGTAGATTATGTCCTCTTTTCAGAAATATTCTATGACACCCCCGGAACCGATGCTGATGAAGAATGGATTGAACTGTACAACCCCACTTCACAACAAATTGACCTGACCGGTTATACTATCATAGATAACAATGGAACCGGTTCATCTTACACCTTCCCTTCAGGAACAGTGATTGAAGCCAGTTCCTACTTTACCGTTGCATCAAACCAAGCGGGATTTAACGCACTTTATACGAATGATGCCTATCAATATGGAGGGATTCCCGCCCTTAATAATGGCGGAGATGCCTTACTCCTGAACAATGCTTCCGGCTCCACCATCGATCAGGTGGCATGGGAGGGTGGTGCTTCATCCGGCGTTCCATCCGGCTGGGGAGCCGGGCCCACCGCTTCTACCGGAGAAAGCCTGGTTCGCAGCTCCTTTGATGTGGATAACGATGATGAAACCGACTGGACTACTGCTACCAATAATGGAGATCCGGCCACCATCGAAGCAACTGATACCACTGCCCCGGTTATCTCTTCTGTTGCTTCTTCCAATATCACTGAAACCGAAGCTTCGATTACATGGACAACGGACGAGCCTGCAAATTCACAGGTGAATTATGGCACTACTACCAGTTATGGGTCATCAGCGGGTAGCGGAAGTTATGTGACTTCACACTCCCAAACCCTGACCGGGCTTACAGCCGGAACCGATTATTTCTACCAGGTAGTTTCTACCGATGAAGCCGGAAATACCTCTGTAGATGAAACTTACTCATTTACAACGGCCAGTCCGCCTGCTTCTTCCACTCCGGACATTCTTATCAGTGAGATTTTCTATGATACGCCTGGTAATGAATCCAAGGAAGAGTGGGTAGAGATCTACAACACGACCGGACAAGAAATCCAACTTAACGGATGGACTTTGGTTGATGATAATGGAAACGGCCAGTCATTTACTTTTGCGAACAAACATAAGATCGGCGGGAATACTTTTATGACACTCGCACTCGATCGCAAGGATTTCAAAGCACTGTATAATAAAAATGCAGATGACTTCGTGAATCTGCCTCCGCTTAATAACGGCGGAGATGTATTAGTTCTTAAAGATGCTTCCGGAAATGTAATTGACGCCGTGGCCTGGGAAGGAGGCGCCAATAGCTTAGTCTCAGGATGGGGAAGTTCCTCGTTACCATCAGCCGGAGAAGGCAACAGTATCTATAGAAGTGACCTGGGAACAGATACCGATACCTATAACGATTGGACAACCTCTTCCGATCTCGGTTCACCCATGACCCAGTCCGATGGAACCTTTTTCGCTTCTGTAAATGACAATACAGAAAGCCGAGTTGAAGAAGGACCCGGCGAAGAGCTTCCAGCACAAGTTACCCTGGGCAACTTCCCTAATCCGTTTAACCCGACAACTCAGATTGCCTACACCCTGCCGGAAGCGCAGCGCGTGAAAGTTACCGTCTTCAACATGCTGGGGCAGCAGGTAGCCACTTTGGTTGATGGATTTACTGAAGCCGGTGCGCATCAGGTTGTATTTGATGCCTCGGCAATGTCGAGTGGGCTTTACCTGTATTCTATACAAACACGCTCAACAGTCATCACCAAAAAAATGATGCTGATTAAATAGCTTCATTTCAACCTGTTGAACAACTTTATAACCCCGATTTGGTTAAAACAAGTCGGGGTTTTTTATGCATAAATAAAAAAGGCCCGATGAAATCACCGGGCTTTAACCTCTGAGAAATTCAGAAATAATTTACTGCAGATGTGCCGGAGGTGAAGTGGCTTCCACAGCCGAAAAGGTTTCGATGATTTTATAGGTATGCTCTGTTTCTTTTGGAACCAGGTATGAATTCCCTTCCGTCAACTCAACAACCTGATCATTTTCCAAATGAAGCTCGGCTTTACCTTTTAGTACATAACCTACCGTTTCATAAGAATTAGTGTGAAATTCTTTGTCCGCATCCGGCTCTTCCTCTCTCCAGATTCTGAGCCCTACATCTTCGCCGGAAGCCATGATTTCTTTCACGTCTTCGGCCTCATTTAATTTACCTTCTGCTACTTCTTCGGCTGTCATCGTTTCGGTACTCATAATAATCGCGTCCTCTTTTTGATTCATTTGTCTTAATTCATCAAAAGCTACAACAGACGAGCGGGTGGTGGGGTTTCATTGAATTTAAGCTGAACTTTATTTATTTGAAGATGCCGGTTCTTTGTGGAATGAAAGAGAGATTAATTTTTGGTAAACAAAAATTCAGACACCGACCGGTTTTAAAATGACATATTCTGTATAAAATGAACGAATGTTTATGATGCCAATGTTTTTGAGTACTCATCAACTAACATCGTTCTTTTAAAAGAACCCGGGAGCCTCTTGACTAATCCCATTTTATTTCTTTCGATAATTGTTGCCGTATTTTTTTTAATCTACGGCATACAATGCCTTCGCTCCCCTTTTATGAAGGAGGAATTTATTCGATACGGAATGGGTGATGGCTTACGAATACTCACCGGCACGGCTCAGCTGGCAGGTGCCGCCGGGCTGCTTGCCGGTTTATACATTAGCCTGTTGGGTCTTCTCGCGACCACCGGATTGACAGTGATGATGGCGGTAGCCTTTGGCACGCGCATAAAGGTCCGGGATTCTCTGAACCAAACGCTACCTTCTTTTTTCTTTATGTTGGTAAACGGTTTTTTGGCCTACAAATTCCTGTTGCTGATGCTTTATGATCTATAGAAAAGCAATCAAAAGCGACAGAACCAGAAAGGTAAAAGCCGGGAGAGATTTTTTTAACGGATCTTTAACCTTTATGTGCATACTCACAGCACCCAGCATCAACACGGCTATGCCGTAAGCAGAATAAGTTTCTAATTCCGGGTAGCCTGTAAACCAAATGGAAGCCAGAAGCCCCAATGCAAACAGAATTTTGAGCCCGCCTACAGTCCACATAAACCAAATGGGAAGCCCGTAGGCTTTAAATTCTTCTTCCAGACTTCCTGCATCTCCACCCCGCCATTGGGTTTCTTTACCGGATCGTAATAACCAGACATTCAGGATACTCAGCCCAACTATCAGTTTTATGGCTATGATTAGATATTCCATGATTTCTTACCTTTTTTTGATGTGGACGTGAGTCGTAATCTAATTAAACTTTTAGTAATACAATCATAAGCCGTACTACACTCTTATAATTCCACTTTTTTGGGTTTACCGGCAAAATGTCCAAAGCCGGCTTTGATCACTAAAACCCCTAACAGAAACCCCAAGGGAACATTCCAGTTACCGGTCAAATCATATAGAGCCCCGATTAAAATGGGACCGATAGCCGCGAGAATATACCCTGCAGATTGAGCCATTCCACTTAATTCGGTTGCCTCCTGCGTGTCGTGCGAGCGAAGTACGATAAATAGCAGTGCCAACCCAAAAGACCCTCCGAGTGCAAAACCCAACACAGACACCCATACGGCCACCCCGAACGTATCCGTCAGCATCAGGGCTGCAAGACAAACACCTTCCATGAGGATTAACATCCATACAATACTTTGCTGATTGGACTTTTTTCCTGCAAAGTATGGGATAAGTAGTGTACCCAGCACTCCGGTCCCCTGTGACAATGAAAGCATCCATCCGGAATAGGATTCCGATAGCCCCCTGCTTTGCAGGATATCAGGCAACCAGGCCAAAATCACGTAAAAGGCTAAAGACTGTAATCCCATGAATACAGCCACTTGCCATGCTGTAGCTGAGCCGGCCATTTTTTTCAGGGCTTTTCGAAAGCTACTTAGCCGACTACTATTAGTATTGTATCGCAACTGAGGGATCCAAATTAATAATGCGATAAAAGCAGGAAGAGACCACAATGCCAGGGTGTACCTCCAGCCAAGTCCCATTCCCTTTGATATAGGAACGCTGAGCCCCGCTGCAAGCGAGGCTCCGATTCCCATCATACTGGAATAAAGGCTGGTGAGTGGGCCCGATTTATCCGGGAAATCGCGCTTAACCAAAGAAGGCAACAACACATTGCCCAAAGCAATGGCGATACCTAACATCAAGGTGCCTCCGAATAAGGCCACCGGTGACTGGATCAATCGGGCTAAAATCCCGATGGTAAGTAAAATTAACGCCCCGAATAATGTTTTTTCTATACCAAAACGCCGTGTAAATAAAGTAGTAAGCATCGAAACCAAGCCAAATGCAATCAACGGGAGAGTCGTAAGCAAGCCCAGCAAAGAGTTGGAAAGGCCGGTACTCTCCCGTATTTCAGCAATCAAAGGCCCGACGGATGCCAGGGCCGGCCTCAGATTGAGAGCAATCAGTATAATGCCTGAGATTAATAAGCCGGTTTGCAAGCGGTTTCTTCGTGAACCATCTTTTTCAATTGGTGGCATGCCTTAACTCTCGAAAATCGATGTGAATTCGTCTATCATAATAAGCTTTCAATGTACGGTTTAGGGATTTCAGGTATCGGATCTATAATGGCTTCCCAACAACAAGCGCAGTAGCATTTTCGATCAGATTTTAGATAGACGAAACAAAATGACCAGATAAAAGGTCAAAAATCATAAACAAAAAAAAGCCCCGTACATCTAAAAAGTGTACGAGGCTTTACTTGATGTGGGACCGGGCGGATTTGAACCGCCGACACACGGATTTTCAGTCCGTTGCTCTACCTACTGAGCTACAGTCCCTTTCAACAAGGACGGCAAAGATACAGGGTTTGTAATCTTTATACAATAATAAATTGGGGAAAAATAGTATAAGGTTTTAGGTGTTAGGTTTTAGGGCCATCTTGAGCGGAAGCGAAAGATCTTTGCACTAAATGCTTGGTAACTAACTAATGCGAAGATTCTTCGCTTTCGCTCAGAACAACTACCTAACACCTTACCCCTAAAACCTAACACCTAAAAAACCTATTTCCCCGGAATGTGAATGTCCTTTAATCTCAGCTGAAGCGTACGCCGGCCGTTCCAGTTATTTTCTTCCAGCACATAGGCTATTTTAAAGGGATCTCCTTTTCGAACATCGGGCAGGTATTCGTGCATATTAAAACCGATGGTATCAAAAACACCCGACCCATTTTGACTGACTCTCATCTTCAAGTGGCCATTTCCTACAATGGTTGGAACCCCAACTACTTTAACTTCCTCACTTACAAACACCGGCCGCAGGTTGCCCGGCCCAAAGGGCTCAAACTGACTGAGCAGTTTCCAGAATTTCATATCCACCTCACCCAATTCCAGTTTGGCATCTACGGTGAGTTCAGGTTCAAAAGAATTCTCCGACAAATCAGTATAGGCCAGCTCGTTCATGCGGCGGCGGAATTCGGAAAGATTTCCTTCCGGCAGGGTGAGGCCGGCGGCAAACTCATGCCCACCAAACTGTTCGAGCAAGTCATCACATTTTTTGATGGCATTGTAAATATTAAACCCTTTAATGCTCCTTGCCGACCCTTTGATCTTCCCATCCACATTGCTGAGCATTATAGCCGGACGGTGATATAAATCCACCAGCCGGGAAGCCACAATCCCTATCACCCCAAGGTGCCAGTTTTCACTATATAGCACAATTGTGGACGTCTCCTCCATGTCAAAATCCTTCTCAATTTGCTCCATCGCCTCTTTCATCGTCTTGGAGTCGGTATCTCTTCGCTTCAGGTTTACTGACTCCAGCTCATAAGCATGAGATTTGGCTTCTCCCAGCGTCTCGGAAATCATGAGCTTTACGGCGGTGCTCGCATCCCCCATTCTTCCGGCCGCGTTAATTCTCGGTCCGATGGAAAACACAATCTTAGAGGTATTTACATCTTCTTTGGAAACTTTGATTAGCTCAAGCAGTGCCTTAATACCCACCCTCGGACTTCGTTGAATCATCTGTAGTCCGGCCTTCATAAGCACACGGTTTTCATCAATGATGGGCACGATATCGGAAGCAATCGAAATGGCAACTAAATCCAGAAATTTATAGGAAATAGTATCTGGCAATCCCAACTTTTCTATGGTTCCCTGAATGAGCTTAAAGCCAACCCCGGCTCCCGAAAGACCATCAAAAGGATAATTACAATCCGGGCGTTTGGGATCAAGCACCGCTACGGCATCCGGAATTTCATTACCTACGGTATGGTGGTCGCACACAATCAGGTCGATGCCTTTTTCGCGGGCCACTTTGGCTTCTTCAATAGCGGTAATGCCGCAATCAACCGATACAATCAGGGAGGCCTTAACCTCTTCGGCATATTTAATGCCATCGGGGTTAATCCCGTATCCCTCTTTGAAGCGATGGGGAATGTAGTAGTCGGCATCTACGCCAAATTCTTTCAAAAATGTATAGACACAGGAAGTTGCTGTAGTCCCGTCAACGTCGTAATCGCCGTAAACGAGTACTTTCTCACTTTTACGTATGGCCAGAGCTAAACGTTCTGCACCGGCTTCCATATCCTTCATTAAAAAAGGATCGTGGAGGTTTTCTATCTTTGGCCTGAAAAAGTATTCTGCATCATCGAATGTTTTTATGCCGCGTATAGCCAGTAGTTGGGCTATTTTGTCCGGAATTCCCAGCATGTCCCCTAATTTGGAGACGTACTTTGGCTCCTCCGGCTGCGCGTATACCCAGCGGAATGACATGATTGTTTTGTGCTTTATTTTTATACATAAAGGCAGATCGGCGGTCAGGCCGGGATGCCAACGCAAATCGCGTTCTTATTGCTTATATAAAATACTATTAAACAAGAGAAAATCAGCATCTTTGTTTACATAAAAAATCTAAACCTCTCTGATCGTTCAAATTCGCCCCAACTTCCCAAAAAATAATTACAAGTATTTATGATTGAGCCAATTTATTTGGTTGAGAACCGCCAAATAAATCCCGAACTTTGGAAGCGGTTCCACAACGGACCATCTGTACAATTTACCCAAGTTAAAATGATTGACGCACCTGTTAAAAACTCCAAGAAATTGACTGAAGAAAACCCGAATTTTTCCCTTTTTAATCAGCTTGCCAACTACGAACATGAGCAGGTGGTCATTTGCTCTGACCCTGAAGTTGGGCTGAAGGCTATCATCGCTATCCACAATACCACGCTGGGCCCGGCTTTGGGCGGAACCCGTATGTGGAATTATGAATCCGAAGAAGCCGCCATCAAAGATGTGCTGCGCCTTTCGCGCGGGATGTCCTATAAAGCGGCTATTTCCGGACTGAACCTGGGTGGTGGAAAAGCTGTGATCATCGGCGACCCTCATACCGAGAAAACCGAAGCTTTATTCCGCTCTTTTGGCCGGTTCGTGGATGGACTTGGCGGACGGTACATCACTGCAGAAGACGTGGGAATGACTGAGCGCGAAATGGAATGGATTTATTCTGAAACGAAATATGTAACCGGCATCCCTAAAGCACTGGGCGGAAGTGGAAACCCATCTCCGGTAACAGCTTATGGAGTGTATATGGGAGTTAAAGCCTGTGCTCAAAAAGCTTATGGAAGCGACTCACTCGAGGGCAAGAAGATTGCCTTACAGGGAGCCGGAAATGTAGCTTCCTTTTTTGCACGTCACGCAGCTAAAGAAGGAGCCAAGCTCTACATCTGCGATATTTACGAAGACAAAGCTAAAGAACTTGCTGAGGAAGTGGGGGGTGAACTTGTTGACCCTGATGACATTTATGGGTTGGATGTGGACATCTATACCCCTTGTGCTTTAGGCGGTGTGATCAATGACGACACCATGGATCAGTTTAAGTGTGATATCATTGCCGGAGGAGCTAATAACGTGTTGGATGATGAAGACAAGCACGGCCAGCAGCTGCTCGACAAAGGCATTATCTACGCTCCTGATTACGTGATTAATGCGGGTGGACTCATCAATATTGCCAGCGAACTGGAAGGGTACAACGAAGACCGCGCTCTCCAAAATGCCGGTAATATCTATAACACGATCACCGACATCCTGAATTACTCGGAAGACCATGGGATTCCTGCTCATGTAGCTTCCAATGATCTGGCTGAAAAGCGTATCAAAACCATAGGGCATATCAAGAATAAATATTCATCCAAGGCCAATGTATCCGGAAGGCTGGGTGAAGTTTACAAGCGCTTTATCGATTGATTCAGCTGCTGAATTTTGAGTGAGTGAAAGGGGTGCTTCGGTTTGAGGCGCCCCTTTTTTTGTTTCGGTTTTTGAGTGGTGCTAAGTTTGGGAGCCTTCGCGGGCATTGACCCTCTCCTTTGTTTCCTCTCCCGTGGAGAGGAAGACTCCTTAGTGATATTTCAGCTTATTGCAAGACTCTTGCCAGTGGGTATATTCTTTTACCGAACTCAGTAGCCAACCAACGAGCCTCCCCGCTCGGGCGGGGATTGTGGGGTGGGTTAATGCCGGCGAAGGGCTTTGCACTTTTATAAAGCTCACTTATGCTCCAGTATCCACCTCTCAATTTCCATCACTACCGACTCCGTATAATGCTTAGCATCAGATTCACTAAACCGCAGAAAACTGACTCCCAATTGCTCAATTATTTCCTGTCGTTGTTTATCATATTCAATTTTATAGTCATGACTTCTTCCATCAATCTCTATCGCTAACCTGAGTTCACGGCAATAGAAATCAACGATGAAACGATGGATTGGACGCTGCCTCCGGAATTTATAACCGAGCAGTTTCTTATTCTTAATTGCTTTCCAGATTTCGATTTCGCCTGGAGTCGAGTTTTTTCGAAGCCAGCGAGCTTTGGCTATAAGATCTTCCCTGTATGGAATGATTGGTATTCTCTTTTTCATTGTACCCTCTTTTATTTTAAATACTATAAAAAATGAGGTAATGGCAAGTATTGGGGCCTTCGCGGGCATTGGCCCTCTCCTTTGTTTCCTCTCCCGCGGAGAGGAAGACTCCTTGGTTATAATTGCAGTTTCTTTAAAGCTATTGCCGGTGGGTATAATCTTTTTCCAATTCAGTAACCAACCAACGAGCCTCCCCGCTCGGGCGGGGATTGTGGGGTGGGTCAATGCCCGCGATGAGCCAACACATATATAACGCCACATTTTTCGCCCCTATCCACCCAAATAAAACGTAATTTTCTGCGTATCTTTGGGGATACATTTTTCTATAAAAGAGATTTTTTTTACTCCTATGAACATCGAAGAATTTAATTTCAAAGACCGCCTTATCAAGGGAATCACAACGGACGGTCATTTTAAAATATCTGTCGTAAAAACCACTGAAGTCGTAAAAACGGCACGAGATAATCACCAGCTTTCATTATTAAATACCGTCATCTTAGGGAGAGCGCTAACAGCTACCATGCTCCTGGCCTCTGAACTTAAAGGGGAAGAGCGCATCCGAATGCGTATGGATGGGGACGGCCCGATTGGGTTCATAGTTGCTGAAGCAAATTCAGTGGGCGAGATCCGTGGGTACGTTAAAAATCCGGTCGCCGAACTGGATTACTCCAATCCTGAAACAGAACTTGGAGATGGCATCGGCTTAGGCATCATGACTTTTTCAAAGGTGCTTTACAACGAAGCCGAACCTAAAACCAGTACCATTGAGCTCATCAAAGGAGATGTGAATAGTGATGTAGCTCATTACCTGGCGCAGTCGGAGCAAATTCCTTCCGCACTGCTTACTGATGTGGGCATTGATGAAGATGGTAACGTTACCGAAGCAGGCGGACTGATGATACAGCGACTGCCCGGCGCCCCTGATGGTCAAATTGATATGCTGCAGGAGCGATTGGGTTCATTCCCGCCCATCGATGAACTATTGGCTGATGATCAGTATATCGATGAAATCATGAATAAGGCTGTATCACCGCTGAAAGCAAAAGAGCTGAACCGCCAGCCGGTGGACTTTTTCTGTCGCTGTTCACGCAAGCGTTTTTTGAATGCACTGGCTATGCTCAACTTCGAAGACCTGAAAGAAATGGACGGGGAAGGGCAGGAAATGGTTTGCCAGTATTGCAACAATAGAGAGTTTATTTCGAAAGAAGAGATCGAGAAAATTGTGATGGATGCTCAGGCTAAAATGAACTAAATAATCTGATCTTATGGGAAAGCTCTCCGACGACGAAATCCGGCAAATTGTCCAAAAAGCCACACTCCTACAGAAGTATGGAGAACAAAGCTCTTCCGGTAAACACGCTGACACCAACGAGGAAATCCAATCTTTGTATGAGATCAGCGACGAGATAGGAATCCCCCGCAAGTTTGCATACGAAGCTTATATGGAACTGGGCGGAATCCCGGTTCAGGAACCGATGGTAATCGACAACCATGATTTTAACAGTACTTCGGTTGTAGGATATGCCAGAGGCACGGTAGATAAGGAGCTTTTCGATGAGTTAAAAGGTCAGGCAGAGTATCACTTTAATACCTTAGGGAAGGTGACCCGGCGAAGAAATAAGTACCTTTGGAAAGCCAAGCCTGTGGGGCCCTCGAAATTCATTGCCTCTGCTAATTCTCCGGAAATTGAGTTTGAACAAATTGATGGAAATACAAAAGTAACGGTTTCCCAAAGCCTGAAAACCCTCAACAAACTGTATCTCCCGGGAATTGCCGTTGCCTTTGGTGGATTTATGCTGTTTGCCGGTACCATATTTGGTCAAACAGGCAATGAAGTCGCTCCTCCTCTCATTGTTTCACTGCTTATTCTTACCGCTTCCGTGTTTTATGCCCGGTTCATAAACAGCCGCAAAAAGAAACGGAAAAAAGACCTTCAGGAATTTTCAGAGACCTTGTTGGGCAAAATCGAACGCCACCTTAAATCTACCATGCACTCTACCCAGATGGAACAGGAAGAAGAAAAAGGACAAATCGACATTCCTGAAAATGAATATGAAGAAGAAGGTGTTGAGAAAGATTCACGATCACGAATTAAATAACAACCACTTTCACTTTACTTTAATATGGGTAAAAACGTAGTAATAGTAGGCGGGGGCTTTGTCGGTATTTCGGTTGCTAAAAAACTGGCAGGCACTTCATTCAATGTCACCATTGTTGACAAGACTAATCACCATCTGTTTCAGCCTCTGCTCTATCAGGTTGCTACGGCGGCTCTTTCTCCTGGAGATATTGCCATGCCCATTCGGGCTATTTTCAGCAAGCAAAATAATGTACAGGTCATTCTGGGTGAAGTAACCGAGGTTGATAAAACCAGCAATCGTATTCATCTGAAAAACGGATCCAGCCTCCCTTTTCATTACCTGATTTTAGCTCCCGGTGCACAGTACAACTACTTCGGTAATGAAGACTGGGAACAACACGCTCCGGGCTTAAAATCTCTTTCTGATGCCCTTGAAATCCGGGAACGCATTCTGCTCTCGCTCGAAAAAGCCGAACAAATTATTGACCCTGAAAAGAGAAAACCTTTTTTGACCTACGTGGTTATTGGTGGCGGACCAACCGGAGTGGAAATGGCGGGGTCCATAGCTGAAATTGCCAAGCGCAGTATGATGAGGGACTTTCGAAATATTAAACCTGACGAAACCAAGATATATCTGGTAGAGGCTGCGAATGGTATCTTGAATGGTTTTGATGAACCGCTCCCGGAAAAGGGCCTGCAAACCCTGGAGAATATGGGAGTGGAAGTGATGCTGAATACTCCCGTACAAGAAGTGCAAAAAGATGGCGTAAAAGTGGACGGGCAGTTTATTGAAACTCCGAATATCATTTGGGGAGCCGGGGTAAAAGCATCACCTCTTATTCAGAATATCGGCGTTGATACAGACCGGATCGGAAGGGCAAAGGTAGAGCAGGATCTTTCCATTGCCGGATCTCCAAATATATTTGTAGCCGGTGATGCAGCTCATGTTAAAGACGACAAAGGAAAGCCGCTTCCCGGCCTGGCACCCGTAGCCCTTCAGCAGGGCAAGTATTTGGGAAATTTGATTAAAATGAATTCTTCCACCCGAACTCCATTTCGCTATGTGGATAAAGGGACCATGGCAACCATTGGTCGTGCCAAGGCTGTGGCGGATATACGTGGGTTTAAATTCAGCGGCTTCTTTGCATGGCTGCTGTGGGGGCTCATCCACATTTTTTTTCTCATTGGTTTCCGAAACCGATTCAGAGTGTTTGCTGAGTGGACTTGGCACTACATCACCTTTAAACGCGGTGTGCGCCTGATTGCCAAAAAAGACGACATTCCCTGATACAGAAATTTTGAGCAAACAACCGAAATGATGTATATTTACATACATCATATTTGAGGAGAGACTCATGATTCGAACACAAATATATCTTACCAAAAAAGAAAAAGAGGCTATCGAACAGCTTTCCGGTGAGCGCAAAACAACTCAGAGTAATATTATCCGGGAAGCCATTGATGAGTATGTAGCTAAAAAGAAAATGGAATCCGGAAAAGAGAGAAAGTCGATCATGGATTATGCCGGTATTTGGAAACACAAGAAAGATATTCCCCGGGTTGATGTACTCAGAGAAGACTGGGAAGAGCGAGTAAAACGCTTAGATGCAGACAAAGATGATCGTTGATACCAATATTTTTATTGATTTCCTGAAGGGAAATAAAGATGCGGTACACTTTATCCAAAAGAATCAGCCTGTTTCTACATCAGTAGTTGTTGTTTCAGAATTATACTCCGGAGTGAAGACTAAGGCTGAAATGAATGAATTGAGCTCATTTTTATCCTTTGTAAACAAAATTGATGTAACTGAGGGTATTGCCAGAAAAGCAGGATTCCTGAGACGCAAATACCACAAAAGCCACGGAATTAAAATACCGGATGCGATTATTGCAGCTACAGCTGAACAACAGGGTGTGCCAATCGCTACACTCGATAAAAAGCATTTCTCAGTTTTAACTAACAACCTGATTATCCCATATTAAAACTCAAAAACTGGCTGATTGGGATTTTACTTCTCTCGAATAGATAGTAGCTTAGTCCCTCAATTCATTTAAGATTTTTTATGGCAGATTTAAAACGTGAGCTCGGATTTTGGGACGCCTTAACCATCGGAGCTGGTACCATGATAGGCGCAGGTATTTTCTTATTGGCAGGAATCGCTTTGGAAATGTCCGGCCCGGCCGCAATTTTCGCTTACTTATCAGCAGGTTTGGTTTGTATGATTACGGCTTCCAGCGCTGCCGAACTCGCCACCGGAATGCCTAAATCGGGCGGCGATTATTTTTTCGTTTCCCGTTCTTTAGGCCCGGCTTTCGGAGCTATATCAGGTGTGGGAATATGGTTGAGCCTTACTTTTGCCATTGCCTTTTACCTGTATGGACTGGGAGAGTATATGTCTCAGTTCTTACCACTTTCCGCTTTTTGGGGAGCCGTAATTGGTGGTGTTTTACTTACCATATTGAATGTGATAGGCGCTAAGGAATCCGGCCGTACACAGGTGGTTGTGGTTCTCATCCTGTTTGTAATACTGGGTGGTTTCAGCATTCTCGGGCTGTTTCATATCGAGGCTGACTACTACGACCCGTTCATGCCCTTCGGTTTTGATTCCATTTCTGCAACCACCGCTCTTGTCTTCGTTTCCTTTTTAGGTTTTGTGAAGATTGCAGCCGTAGCCGAGGAAATCAAAAACCCCTCCAAAAACCTGCCCCGTGCCTTAATCGGATCTGTGGCGCTGGTTACTCTTTTGTATGTAATCATTGTGTTGGTGATTGGCGGGATGTTTCCTCAATCCACCATCGCCGATGTTCGTGATCCCCTTACCACTGCTGCGCGTACCATCCTCGGCAATCCCGGAGCCATCGCTATTATCGTTGCGGGACTGTTAGCTACCTTATCTTCGGCCAATGCAAGTATCATGGCTTCATCGCGGATAAACCTTGCCATGGCGCGCGACCGTATGGTGCCTAACTGGCTGAGCGCTATCCACAACAAACTATTGACTCCATACCGGGCTATTGTGCTTACAGGCATTTTGGCGCTGCTGTTCCTGCTACTCGACAGCCTTGAAAACCTGGCTAAAATTGCCAGTGTACTTCAACTTTACAGCTATGCGGCCCTCAATATTGGCTGTGTGGTACTTAGGGTTTCCAACCCGGATTGGTACAAACCCACTTATCGTACACCCGGCTCCCCCTGGTTGCAGGTTTTTGCTGCCATCGGCTGTTTATCCATTATCATTTCTTCAGGTACTTTTGCGCAGGTTGCTGTAGTTGTACTTATTGTGGTGAGCCTGGCCTGGTACATGATTTGGGGACGCTCTCGCGTTGAGTTCGAACATGCGGTTCCTCAATTCAAACAAAACTGGAAAGAGAAAGGAATTAAAGTCCTTCTCGAAGCTCCGGAACGTCACGATTCTGAATTTGAGGAATGGGCGCCGGCTATTCGTGCACTTGATATCAAACAAGGTCGCAAAGTTATTACAGCGCTGGCAAATCCCATTCACGAGCAGGCTTTACTAAAAGTCTCTCAACTCATCGCCACCGGTAAAGAAGAGGGTGGTTCTGTGACGGGATTAAACATGCTCAAGGTTCCTTTTCAAACCCCGATTTCAACTGTTGAACGAATGATTCAGCAGCAGGAACCGGTTCGGGAAAGTATCCAGAAAATAAGTGAAGCCTCCAGAGTTGAAAACCTCGATTACCGAAATAAGGAAGTACTTGCCTCCACTACCTTTGATTCTGCTTCGGCTGCTTCTCACGATATATTTAAAGGACTGATCAACGAAACGGAAAACCGGGAAGCCGACATGCTGGTTATGGGTTGGCAGGGTGGATTTAGTCTTGGTCGGATTTACAACACCCCTATTCAACCCATCATTAAAAACCTGAAGGCTGATCTCGCGGTGCTGAAGGATCGTGAACTTGAGCATATTGAATCTGTAGTTGTTCCCTGGGGCGGTGGATTGCATGCCCGCCTTGGAATGGAAATAGGTATCCGAATTGCCCAAGCCATTGATGCTGAACTTCGGGTGCTTCGACTTGTTAAGCCGGGCATCGATATTGAGGAAGAAGAACAGGAACTCCGGGAACGTGTGAATCCACTGCTGGAGGGTTTTGATAAAGTGGTATTCACCATTAAAGAGTCCACGGATGTTACCGGTGGTATTCTGGAAGAGCTGGAAGAACATCAGGATGACCTGATTATCATCGGCGCCTCTCATGAGTGGGGTATTCGAAATGTATTGTTTGGAACTATTCCTGACATCATTGCTGACCGAGCCCCATGTTCAGTATTAATGGTGCGTCGCTACGTTACAGAAGACTGGAAGCTGAAAGCAACAGAAGGCATCAAGCGGGTGAAAGAGCAATTGGGAATGACATCCTCGCCGGAAAATAGTAATTAGTCGTTCCGCGACGAAAGCCCTGAATCTTGTTGTGGTATGATTTTTTACTGCGGGTCTTTTATAAGATTCGGATTCCTGCTTTCGAAGGAATGACCTTCATCTTTAGATAGCGAAAGAAGTACCGCAGCCACAGTTTTCAACGGCATTGGGATTGTCGAAGGTGAAACCGCGCGCGTCTAATCCATCGGGATAGTCGATCTGCATTCCCTCTAAGTACATAAGGTGTTTCGGAGCTACGATAATTTCCACTCCATGACTTTCATACACATTATCCTCATCGGTGCGGTAGTCGAGGCCAAGTTTATAGCTTAAACCAGAGCAGCCTCCTCCATCAACAGCAACCCGCAGATACAGGTTATCATCCATCTCTTCCTGCTGTTTGATTTTCTCTAGCTGCCGGGCGGCCCGTTCGGTAAGCACTACAGGTTCGCCGGTCAGCTCTTCTTTTTGGTAGTCTTTTTCGGTGATAGGCTGAGGTGTAGCCGTTTCCTCTTCTTCATCCACATCAATCAATGAGGAAATTACATCATCTAAATTTTCTTCTTGAACACTCATGTCGCTCCCTTTATTTAGAACGAGTCAAAATTACGAACTTTTTTTGGAAAATGTATAATGCGTAACCCCGTCTTTCTCAAACAAATCAAGAACGCCGGCACTCACTAAATTCACCAAAATCTTAGCCGCTCGATAGGTGGTCACACTTATCAGCAGCGAGAACCTCTTAACCGTGATGTCTCCGTATTCATTCAGAAAACGAAACAATTGCTGTTCTTTTTCCCCATACTCAAACGTGAAGCCTTCTTCAGAGTAGTTCTGCTTCAGCACCTCAATATATTCATCACTGGCAACCACGCTTTCATCCTCCAGGCGGACATACACCTGCCGAACTTTCTTTCCTTTCACATACACCGGCTTTTCTTCGGCCTCCGGTACTTTTACAATCAGCACATCACGCTCGCCAAGGTTTACCAGTTCTATACTGATTGGCACCTCAGGAATGCATTCTTCAGAAGCAGCCTGATTCAGCCAAAACTCCTCCTCGTGGTACCCTTCCACACCAATCATTTCGCCGTTGTCTTCCACACCTATCAGGATAGTGCCGCCTTTTGTATTAGCAAATGCCGCAATTTCCCGGGCAATTTTTTCGGGAGATGCTACGCTATGCTTGAATTCCAAAAAGCTGCTTTCACCGGTTTGGATCAGGCTTTTCAGGTCACCCGGGGTAAGCTTCGAAACCTGAACGCTGTCGGTGTACTGTAAGTAAAACTCGAGTTCGTCTTCCATGACTGTAGATGATTTTAGGTTGAACTCTGGATGAAACCAACTACATCACGATTTCATCTTTAGGGTCGCGGGTCATGAGTTCATACAACGCATCCCGCGGGTCAACATTCTCAAATAAAACGCTGTAGATGGCGTGAGTTATAGGCATCTCAACATTATTCTTGATGGCCCAGTCCCTCACCGATTTTGTTGTTTTCACACCTTCAGCTACCATATTCATACTGTCGATAATATCGTCCAGCTTTTCACCTTTACCAATGCGAAATCCTACCGAACGGTTCCGGCTGTGAGTACTTGTGCAGGTAACGATCAGGTCTCCCATACCGGTTAACCCGGAGAAGGTATCGGAATGAGCTCCCATCATGAGTCCCATACGTTTCATTTCATGGAGTCCGCGAGTGATGAGTGCGGCCTTGGCATTGTCTCCCAATTCGGCTCCGTCCACAATTCCGGCAGCAATCGCCATAATGTTTTTTACCGAACCGCCAATTTCCACGCCTATCACATCATTATTGATATACACCCGGAACATTGGGGTGAGAAATGTCTCCTGTATAATCCGTGCCGTGCGGGTTGAATAGGCGGCTGCCACCACGGTGGTTGGCTTCAGCTTACCCACTTCTTCAGCATGGCTCGGTCCATACAGCACGCCGATGTTATCCTCGTAGGTAGTTCCCTCCATCACCTCCACCAGTATCTGCGACATGGTTTTGAAGGTGTCGTTTTCAATCCCTTTAGCTACGGTAACCAAAATTTCATGCCCGTCGAGGCAGGGCTTCAGTTTTCCGGCTAATTCTCTTAAGGTGTGTGAAGGCGTTGCAAAAACGACCATATCCTGAGATTTCAGGCACTGTTCTAAATCGTTGTATGCTTTTATCCCTTCCGGCAGGTCAATATCATTCAGGTAAGAAGGATTAATGTGCTTTTCATTAATCTGGTTGGCGATGTTTTCCTCGCGGGCCCACATTTGAACGTTATTCCCGGCCGTGTCCAACACAAGGGCGAGGGCCGTTCCAAAACTTCCCGCTCCAACTATAGTAACATTTCGTTTACTCATGCTTCTGCCTCCGCCAACTTCTCAGCAGCCTGTTCCTCTTCTTCTTTATTCTTCTTTCCGTAAAGATTTACACGGTTTTCATTTCCATCCAATAAACGCCGAATATTTGATTTATGCTTGTAAATAATGCCGGCTGCAATAAAAGTGGCAAAAATGATGATGCTTCCATCCACATAATATCCGAAACCGTACCGCATAATCACCAAGCTGATGGGGTAAATAAAACTGGCGGTGATGGAAGCCAGGGAAACGTAACGGGTAGAAAAGGTAATAGCGATAAATACAACAGAAGAAATACTGATAGAAATTGGTTCAATACCAAAGAGCATACCGCAGGCGGTCGCGGCTCCTTTTCCACCTTTGAAATTGGCGAAGATGGGGAACATGTGACCTACCACAGCCATCAACCCACAGGTGATTTTCAGAAAAGCATCGGCTTCCCAGCCGGGAGGAGCAATGGGGCCGTTTCCAATTTCAAAAGCATAAAGGCTGACCCAGAAAGAGGCTGCGAAACCTTTCATAAAATCGAGTACCAGTACCGATACTCCTGATTTCCAGCCTAAAATTCGAAATGCGTTGGTGGTTCCAAGGTTGCCGCTTCCCTGAGTTCGAATATCCGTTTTGTGAAATATTTGACCCACCCACAGCGAGGATGGGATCGATCCCAACAGGAAACTGACTGATAAAACAACAAGTAATGAAACCATAGCTATTTCTTTGCTCCAAGTTACTACAACCGTGGCAAATTAGTTAACGGTTTTTGGCTGAAATTAACTGACCACTCAACAAAACGGAATAACTAACGCCGGCTATTAAACGTGGCGCTCGGCGTGATAGGAAGAACGAACCAAAGGGCCGCTTTCCACATGCTCGATTCCTAATTTCTCACCGATTTCCTTGTATTCTGCAAATTGATCAGGGTGCACCCAATCCATTACAGGATGGTGCATCTTCGTTGGCTGCATGTATTGACCAATAGTGAGTACATCCACTCCGTGATCCACGCAATCCTGCATCAGTTCGATGACTTCTTCCCGGGTTTCGCCCAGGCCAACCATGATCCCGGTTTTGGTACGGAGTCCGGCATTTTTGGTACGCTGAAGGAGTTCCAGCGAGCGCTCGTAACGAGCCTGAGGGCGAACTCTTCGGTACTTACTTGGCACAGTTTCCAGGTTGTGGCTAAGTACATCCGGCGGGGTATCAAAAACAATTTGAAGGGCTGCATCCCATTCACCACGAAAATCAGGAATGAGAGACTCAATAGTCACACCCGGAATAGCTTTTCTGATTTCTTTATGACATTCGGCAAAAATTGGGGCGCCGCCATCTTTACGTTCATCCCGGTTTACCGAGGTCAGCACCACGTGCTTTAGTCCCATTTTGGCAGCGGCATCAGCCACTCTTTTGGGCTCATCCCAGTCGAGGTCTTGCGGAGGGCGTCCTGTCTTAATAGCGCAAAAAGCACACGATCGGGTACAAACGTCTCCCAATATCATGAAGGTGGCTGTTCCTGCTCCCCAGCATTCGCCCATATTCGGGCAGCGGGCTTCAGCACACACTGTATTCAAATTATGTTTCCGGATATTCTCCGAAACTTCCTTGAATTTCTCTCCTGATGGAAGTTTAACACGCAGCCAATCGGGTCTGCGATTTTCGGATGGCTTATCTACTACCTGAAGTTCTTTAATCATGGTGCTTCTTTGTGATTTCAGCATGTCATTGCGGGGAATTTGGCGACCGATGGAAGCTATTCCCGTGGCAATCTCCACTATTCAATTTCATTGCCATTTTAGAGAGATCGCCTGTCCACCGTACTTAATAATAAGGAAGGCGGACTTCGTCGAAAGAGTTATGCAATCACTCTAACTATTTCAGCTCCTCGCGATGACAAATTATATGCAAAGTTACAAAATATTATGCTCCACTTCCTGCAAGGAACCCTTGGGGGAAATGGATACATCGAAAACGTTTTCGAAGTGAGAAACAATCCGTTTTTTCACTTCTTCGGGGTCAATTTCCCGGCCGGTCAGCTTCTGTAAACTGGTAACGGCTTTATCATCAATCCCGCAGGGAACGATGTTATTAAAATATCTGAGATCAGTATTCACATTGAGCGCAAAACCATGCATGGTTACCCACCGGGAGCATCGAATGCCCATGGCGCAAATTTTGGCTTCGTCAACCCAAACACCGGTAGCGCCCTCAATACGCCCGGCCTCAAATCCATAGTCGGCACAGACGCGGATTATGACTTCTTCGAGGAAGCGAAGGTACTTGTGTACGTCAGTGAAATGGCGATCCAAATCTAAAATCGGGTAGCCTACAATTTGCCCAGGACCGTGATAGGTAATGTCACCGCCACGATCGATCTTAATGAACTCCGCTTCTAATTGCTGAAGCTCCATCATGGACCGGAGCATATGCTCTTCATTGCCGCTTTTGCCCAGCGTGTACACATGTGGGTGTTCCACAAACAGGAGGATATCATCCAGACGTTTTCCTTCGAACTCCCCCTTTTGTTCGGCGCGCTTTTCATCTATGATGCGCTGCTGCACGGCATGCTGTAAATCCCATGTCGGCTGATATGAGGCAGAACCCAAATCGTACAGTTCAACTTTTTTGCTCATCACATTCACAGATAAAAATGGCTCCCGAAGGAGCCAAAATCATTCATCACAAATCTGTGCCAATCAATAAATCAGCGTAATCTGTGATCTTATTTTTTCTTAACGGGAGTTCCTAAGTGAACACCTTCATTATAGGCTTCAGCTGCAGCTTCCATAACCGCCTCAGAGAGGGTTGGGTGTGGGTGAACTGCACTGATAATTTCGTGTCCGGTTGTTTCAAGGTCACGGGCTACAACGGCTTCGGCAATCATTTCCGTCACGCCGAATCCAATCATGTGGCAACCTAACCACTCGCCGTATTTGGCATCGAATACAACTTTTACAAAGCCTTCTTCATGGCCAAGAGCGGTCGCCTTACCGGATGCTGAAAGTGGGAATTTTCCGACTTTCACATCATAACCTTCATCTTTGGCCGCTTGTTCTGTCAACCCGACAGAAGCAATCTGTGGTTCGCAGTATGTACAACCCGGAATGTTATTGTAATTCACCGGGTGTGGGTTTTCGCCGGCCAGTTGTTCGGCAAGCACAACAGCTTCATGCGAGGCTTTGTGAGCCAGCCACGGAGCACCGATTACATCACCGATGGCGTAAATTCCATCCACATTGGTTTTGTAGGTTTTCTTGTCAACAACGATGGCACCTTTTTCGGTTTTAACACCGGCTTTATCCAATCCAAGATTTTCTACGTTTCCGGTTACACCTACCGCAGAAAGAACCACATCGGCTTCGATTTTCTCTTCGCCTTTCTTGGTTTTAACGGTTACTTCAACACCTTTACCTTTCTTCTTCACGTTTTCGACCGTGCTTCCGGTCATCACGTTCATGCCCTTCTTCTTGTAGATCTTGCCAAGTTCTTTACCAACGTCTTTGTCTTCAACAGGCACCAGTGTGTCCTGAAGCTCTACGATGGTTACTTCTGTTCCGATGGCATTGTAGAAGTACGCAAACTCAACTCCGATAGCACCGGCTCCGACAATCACCATTTTCTTAGGCTGCTTGTCGAGCTGCATGGCCTTTTCAGAATCGATGATCATGTCGCCATCAATTTCCAGGTTTGGAAGCTGACGAGGACGTGCTCCGGTAGCTACAATAAAGTGCTTCGCTTTGATACTTTCCTGCTCTTTGCCTTTGTCATCATTCACCGACAATTCAGACTTGGATTTGAAAACGCCCGTTCCCATGAATACTTCAATCTTATTAGCTTTCATCAGGAACTGAACGCCTTTGCTCATTTTGTTGGCAACACCACGGCTACGCTTCACTATACCGTCGAAGTCGGCAGAGTAGTCCTTCACGTTAATTCCGTAATCAGAGGCGTGCTCAATAGATTCATACACTTCAGCCGAACGAAGCAGGGCTTTGGTTGGAATACAACCGATATTCAAACAAACACCACCAAGATGTCTTTTTTCAACAATTGCCGTTTTAAAGCCAAGCTGAGAAGCACGAATTGCGGCTACATATCCGCCGGGGCCTGACCCGATTACACATACATCAAATTCTTTTGCCATGGTACTTTTTGATAATAGTTTTTGAAGTTAATCGCTTCATTTCAAACAAAACCGTGAAGCGGACTTTTTAAAGCCCTAAAAGGTAAGGGTTTTTGATTTGAACTTCGAATATTGAACAAGGAATGTTGAATTTTGGATAGATTTGAGCTCAGCACACATAAATTTCTTAACAACTCTACAATCTTTAATACTCAAAGCTGTCTGAATTTGTTATAATAGAGCTCAGAGAGGCGAAACGAACCGCAACTATTATGAAAAAGACCATCATCACATTCCTGTTATTCCTGCTAACAATTCCATTTACGGCATCAGCTGACCCTTCCGATCCGGATAAAATGAAAGCCAATATCGATGAACTTGCCGAATACTTTGAAAATAAAGGCTATGCATTTAATCAGCTTTTGGAAGACTCCCGCTTTAAACTGATTGAAGACATTACCGGGAAGTTTACACGAGCGGTCGAAATTAAAATTGAGAGTTTTGAGGATTACCAGGGCATTATTAAGTACGATGTTAAAAAGCAAAAGCTGGAAGACTTTCTTGTTAAATACGCCCCGGAATTAGACGCCGCCCAGGAAAAATACGGCATCCCCAAGCATGTGATTGCAGGGATTATCGGGATTGAATCTGAGTTTGGGAAGTATAAAGGAAGCTACAATCCATTTAATGCTTACGTTTCAATGTATGCGGAAGGCTATAGAAGTGAATGGTCAAAGGCTCAGCTGGAAGAGCTCCTTATCTTTGCTAAAAAGAATAAGCTCGACATACTATCGCTGGAATCCAGTTATGCCGGGGCTATGTCTTACGCCCAGTTTATTCCCTATTCACTGAATCGCTGGTGGGTGGGCTCTGATCTGTATTACATGCCTAATAATATTTTCTCTGTTGCCAATTACCTGTCTCACTTTTACGAAATTACGGGAAGCATGGAGAAGGCGGTTATGCGCTATAACCCAAGCACCATGTACACCAAGGTAGTACTCGAGCTTGCTGAAGAGGCGCGGAAGCTTGAGAGAACGAGGTAATGAATTCTTTTAAAATATAAAAGCCTTCAGCGCTCAAGCTGAAGGCTCTGGAAGGACAAACTTCTTGTTTAAACTTTTAGATTAAAACTCCCACTTCACCTGAAACAGAAAGTTGGTTCCCGCCTGTGGGTAGTAATAGTTGAAATGAGCCGGGGCCCCATCATAAATCCACCCGAAGGTATAGCCGTTAGTCACGTACTTGTGATTGAAGATGTTGTTCACCTGCAGCGTAGCGGTGATATCTTCCAATAGCGGTACATCACCGAATCCATAACTTAAGCGAACATCATTCACAAAGTATGGATCGATGGACCTGCTCTGCGTTTGAGTATTATCGAGGTACTGCCGGGACACATATTTCGATATGATTTCGGCTGTTAACCCCTTGTTTTGATAGCTAATGATTCCATTGGTAATAACAGAAGGCGAAAAAGCGATATCGGTATCTTCATACACCGTTTCCTGTTGCCCCTCGTAGCTGAAACTTGCGTCATAAAGATCAGTGTACTGAGTGTATTCAACAATCTTGTTTTGGCTGAACGTGGCATTCGCAGAAATGCTCAGGTTGTTCGTCAAGCTATAACCACCCTGCAATTCTATACCGGCACGATAGCTTTCAGGAACGTTTTCCCTCACGATTTCCCCCACATCATTGATCTGTCCGGTAGGCACTAATTGATCGCGGTAGAACATCCCATACACATTCACCCCGGTAAAAAAGCGGTTGAAATCGCCCCGATACCCAAGCTCTACATTGTAGAGTTTCTCAGGGTTGGGCCGGCTTTCAGGGGTTGAATCTACATACTCATCCCGTGTGGGCTCTTTGCTGCCAACGGCGAATGAAGCATACACCCGTTGGTCTTCCGGCAAGCTATACACAAAACCGAATTTCGGATTGAAGAACAACAGGTTGTCGGTTTGCTGAAGAGCAACCAGGCTATCGCGAACATTGCTGCCGGCACTGCGGACAAACCCGTTCCCAAGGAATTCATATTCCACTCCGCGCACCTGAAGATCAACATACGAATTCAGGTTTTCAGTGAGTTTGTACTGAAGTTTGGAGTACAGGTTATAATCATTTTTGATTCCGTCATTGTCGTAGTAGCGCTCTTCGATTTCACTGTCGCCTGCATATCGTGCCCAAATCACTTCGCCAAAGTGAGCTCCGTCGTAGTAGCTGTAGCCACCGCCAAAGGTAACATCCCAGGTTTCGGAGTGAGTGTATTGGGTAGAGAATATGGTGCCATAGAAATCATTGTCTAACCATCGTCGGCGGACGAGATCTGATTCCGTCGGGTCGCCGGAATCAAACGGCTCGATCCCGTAGTCTGAGAGATCTTCACCCCGTTCATATTCCTCAAAATATCCAAACCCTTTGGTGTAAAAGGCGGAGACATTGGCATTCCAGTTATCCTGAATCTGGTATGAATAGTGCAGTTGGTAATAGTTCTGCTGGTAGTTATCTACCTGGTTTTCGTACCGGAACTGATTGAATTGCCGGTTTCCAAGATTTTCTCTCCAGTGTTCCTGTTCGCCTGGATTGAAAACGAGGTTTGAAATATAGCGCTCCAGCTCCTGTTGATCCCCTTCAAGAATCGGCTCAGGCACACCATTCCATGCCTGGTAGGTACGCTCCCGCCCGGAAAAAACATCTGCACGTAACAAGCTGCGGTCTCCGTGGTGTGAAGCGGAAAGAAAATAAGAATCAAGGTCTGAGCTGGCACGGTCTATAAAACCATCGGAATCAATTTTGGACAAGCGGCCTTCAAATTGCCAGCCGTTTTCCATCAATCCGGAGCCTAATTTAACGTTGTATTTTTGGGTATTGAAGGAACCGAACCCGGTATTAACCTCCCCAAAAGGATCGGCTTGTGAAGAGCTGGTTTGCAAGTTCACCGTAGCTCCAAATGCACCGGCACCATTTGTAGATGTTCCCACTCCACGCTGAATTTGAATATTCTCTGTAGAGGAAGAAAGGTCCGGTAAATTCACCCAGAATACGCCATGAGACTCTGCATCATTCACCGGAATTCCGTTAATAGTTACATTGATCCGCGCCGGGTCAACACCACGAATTCGAATGCCCGTATAGCCAATTCCGGCACCGGCATCAGAGGTGGTGGTGACCGATGGGGCACTTTGCAGCAGGTAAGGCACATCTTGCCCGAGATTGCGCCTTTCAATCTCCTCCGCATCAATATTGGTGTAGGTAATGGGCGATGTTTCGTCTGCCCGGGTGGCACTTACAAAAACATCATCCCCGATATACGTTTCCGGATAGAGATAGATTTCGAGGTCTTTCTTGTCATCAGATACATCAACTTCTTCGTCTTTATACCCGAGATAGGTGATCAGTAAAGCTTCTTCTCCGTTTTCAGAAAGCCGGATTTCGAAAGAGCCGTCATCCTGAGTAACTACGCCCCGGGATGTGCCTTGCTGGCGTACAGCAGCTCCCTGAAGCGGTTCTTTGGATTGGGCATCAAGCACCTTCCCGGTAATGGTTTGCGCCTGAACTTCCTGAGAAAAGAGTAGTGGTATTGTTAACAGAAAAGCCGTTATCAACGACTTCTTAAAGAATAGATTAAACATAATCCTCCATTTGATACTTCTTTGATTAATGGAGGAGGTTAACTTGCGTAACTGTGCGGTAAACAGGTTTCCCTACGCCGGTATTATCCGGTTCAGGTATTAGGGTGTAATCTCAGCCCGCTATGCAAGCACCCCCAACCTTGGTTGTGAGCTTCAAAGATACGAGGGTTTTGAACATTCAACAAGGAACATTCAACATTGAGTGTGGAAAAACAGACCCTCCTATTCTGGATACACGATTTATCATTCTAAAAACCCGTTCCAAATGTTATCTTGGCTAAGCTTATTAATCCACATATTGATCCATCATCATGACCAAATATTTATCAATTTTACTGCTGGCTGTAGCGTTTGTTTCCTGTTCCTCTTCCGAAAAGGAGCGATCAACAACTCCCGAAATTTCTGATCAGGATGTTTTATCACATATCACCTTTTTGGCTGCCGATGAAATGCGGGGCCGGGAAGCAGGTACGGCGGAAGAAGCTGCAGCGGCTAATTATATCGCCGATTTATTCCGAAGCTATGGTCTTGATCCTGCCGGCGAGGAAGGAACCTATTTTCAGGAATTCACCATCAACACGGCGGTGTTGAATAATCCACATGCGAGTGAATCGGATACTTCAGGTGAAAAGAGGTTGAGCAAGAACGTTGCCGGATTATTACAGGGAACCGGAGATTCGGATGAAGTAATAATTGTGGGAGCACATTATGACCATTTGGGAATGGGAAGCTTTGGCTCGCTGAGCAGCAGTGAGGAGCCGCGCATACACAATGGAGCCGATGACAACGCCTCCGGAACCGCCGGCGTGTTAGAGCTGGCCGAATATTTTTCAGCTAATCGCCCGGAAACAGATCTTCTCTTCCTCGCTTTTTCCGGGGAAGAAATGGGCCTGCTGGGCTCTCAGTATTATGTGGAGAACCCGACCGTTGAACTGGAAAATGCTCTTGCTATGATCAATATGGATATGGTGGGACGAATGAGCAACGGCCGCCTGATGGTTTTCGGCGTAGCTACCACGGATAGCTGGGAATCAATTCTTACTGAAGCCAACACGGATTCACTTCAGTTAGACCTGGTTCCCGATGGAACCGGAGCCAGCGATCACACCAGTTTTTACTATCAGGATATTCCGGTTTTGCATTACTTCACAGATACCCATGCCGACTACCACCGACCTTCTGATGATACAGAATGGATTAATGCAGAAGGGCAGGAACAGCTTCTTACACATGTAAAGCGGGTAATTGAACGCCTGGATGAACTGGATAAAGAAGATATGGCATTTACCGAAGCCCCCGGCGAACAGCAACGAAACATGACGATGGACGGCCCCACCCTCGGAGTTCTGCCTGATTATGGCTATGACGGAGAGGGATTTAGAATTACAGGTGTGAGTGAAGGCCGTGCTGCCGATAATGCCGGCCTGCAGGGCGGTGATATTATCATAAATATCGGTGGTATGGATATTGCCGATATCTACAAATACATGGAAGCTTTGAATGAGCTCAAGGCCGGACAGCAAACAACCGTAACCGTTCTCCGCGATGGCGAAGAACTGAGCTTTGATTTGCAGCTGTAATTAATAGTCCACCACCAAAATACATGTAGAGACACAAAATCTTGTGTCTCTACATGTATTTTCTACCAGCTAAAGGCTGCTTTTCCACCAACAACCGGCAGTGTTAATGTGGTTGCATCCAAATCAACGGTCAATTCTGTGCCCGGATCAGGATGAATGGTGAATTCCTTATCGCTCCCGAAGATCATCAACCCGATCTGCTGGCCCGGACGTATAATCTGATCATCAGGCTGAAGCTCAAAAGTCAGCTCATAGAATTTACCGGGTTTAAGCGGCTCACTTTCGGTTAAGGATTCATGATTTTGTGGGTCAGCCCAGCCCCGAGTGATGATATTATCCGTAATTCGTCCATTTCTGCGTTCATTCCAAGGCAGAGAAACCAACCAAACCGAGAGGTTTGCCGCGGGCTTACTGCTGGCCAGTTTTATGTTGATAGTTGGCAATCCTGAAATGTGGAGAGAGTCTTTTAAAGGTGGCGTAACGTACAGCAACCGGTGATCCGTAATCTCAGCCCGTGCAAGGGATTCCCCATCAAAAGAAAAATTATCCACTAAGGTTTCTGTTCCCTGTTTTCCGGGCTTGTTCAGACTCAGGCTTCCTTTCTGCGGAGCTCCGCTGTTCAGGTATAAGGTAACCGGTTCGGAAGCCGGGTTAGGGTAGTCCGGGTAGAAGGTAGGATTTGCGGGATCGTCATATTCACGCACGATCCAGGCTCCGGTCTCATCACTGATTCCATTATCCACTCCAAACAAATAGTGTGTAAACCAGCGGTTCATCATTTCCACCGGTGGCGGTCCGCCATGGCCAAACTGATGATAGTAGATCTGAGTGTGAAGCCCCATTTCTTTAGCCTCCTCGTAAATTCGATAACTGTGTTCGGGCATCACGTTCCAGTCGTTAAAGCCATGGCTCATCAACATGGCAGCCTTCATGGCGGGCATGTCGTTGAGGTAATCACGGCCGGCCCAAAATTCGTTGTAATCTCCGGTCCGGCGATCCATGTTTTCTGCCATTTCCGTATCCCGGATTCGCAGATTATTTCGCTCCCGCAGCGATTCTCTCCCACTATGGATGAAATCATAAAGCACATCAATATCTTCACCTAAATAGCCCCCGGGACTGCGAACTAATCCATTGGAACGATAATAGTGATAGTATGATGTATTCGGAGCAACCGGGATGATGACTTCCAGACCATCTACACCGGTGGTTGCAGCTGCCAATGGAAGGGTCCCGTTGTATGAAGTTCCGGTCATTCCCACTTTGCCGGTCGACCAGCTGGCCATCACTTTTTCATTTCCATCCCTGGTGGTATATCCATTATCCTTGCCGGCCAGCCATTCAATAACGGCTTTAGGAGCAAGGGATTCATTGTCGCCACCAACGGTTGGAGCTCCATCCGAAAGTCCGGTTCCCGGAGAGGATGAGTGAACCACAATATACCCTCTTGGAACCCATGTTTTTATCTGTGAATTTGAAATAATGGGGCGTTCTCCCCGTCGAATAACTTCCGGGTGTGCCCGGCGACTTTTCCCTTCACCCACTTCATTAGATCCAAGCTCTCCCAACTCATGGCGCACATTCCAGAACAAACCATCAACCATACCAGCAGTTCCTGCATAATAGGGGCTGGTTTCATAAACAACAGGTAGTTTCAATCCATTTTCTGTTTGTTTTGGACGGGTTACATCCACATGCACGCGGTCCGGTTTTCCGTCCCGGTCTGAATCAAATTCGGTTTCAACCCAAAGATCTTCCCGAATCCAGTTTTCGGGATTTTCAAGTTCGGGAATTACCTGTGCCCGGCCATTTTCGATCACCGGAATTTGGACATCCTGCGCGATGAGCTGGCTGCCCGATAGAAAAATAAAGGCCAGGACAGTGAGGGTAAAAAAGTGTTTTTTAAGTGTATTCATAATTTTAAATCTGAGCTGATGTAATGAAGGAATGTAATGGAATATCTGTAAGTAATTGTCGAAAAATGTAGGCGGCTATTATTTATTCAGATCATAGCGTTGCCGGCCTTCCCTGACAATATCATTTAGTTCGCCTCTGGTAAAGTTGGTGTTTACACCTTCTACATCTAATGGAGACTTTTCCTCTTCAAGTTGCTTTACAACATAGGTTCTCCCATCTCTTCGCTTAATACGAATTTCACCATCTTTTTTTACCTCATCCAGAAGTTGGGCAAGGTTTTGCCGGGCTTGTGAGTAGGTATATACTTTCATGGCTAAACCTCTATTGTTTTTATCCCTTTATTTTTTGCGTGATTGAGGAGTGTTGTGTCTAAACTCAAAAGTGGGGAATTGTATTTAATACAACAATAAAGCATGTACGCATCGTATGCATAAATATTCAATTCTTTACTTAACGATATAGACTCCTTTAAGTCCAAACTCGTTTTTCTGATTGGAATAAGATGGTACTGACTCAAAACTTTTAGAGCTTCATCAAATACCAAACGATTTCTTTTAAACATTGAAGATATCGCATTGCCGATTTCGGCATCAATACTTATCGGTGCAATGAGATCCATTCCCTTGCTGTTCGAAAGGATTGAATTTCTTGAGGCTTCATTTAATAGAACAGCCAATACGGCTGATGTGTCAATTACAATATCCATGGCTGAATATAACAATTGTACAAGTGTAATTCTCTGCCAAAAAAAATCCCTCACGCGAACGAATTCACGTGAGGGATTAATGCAAGTAGTGAAGACCTTAGTCCTCGTTGTTTAGTTTACTTGTTCATTAGTTTTCGGAAATCATCTAAAGTACTGCGCACTGCTTTAGCTGATTCCTCTAAAAGGTCTTGTTCTTTTTTGTTTAAGTCAACCTCTATCACTTCTTTTACGCCACCGGTTCCCAGCTTCACAGGTACGCCGATGTACAGGTCATCAATTCCGTATTGTCCGTCGATGTGTGCACAAACCGGGAAAATTCGGTTTTGATCCAGAAGAATGGCTTCAACCATTTGGGCAGCAGCAGCTCCGGGAGCATACCAGGCTGAGGTTCCCATCAGGCCTACGATCTCTCCTCCGCCTTTCTTGGCGCGTTCTACGATCTCATTCAGCCGACCTTCATCAATGAAGTGTGTGATAGGCATTCCGGAAAGAGTGGTGAACCGTGGTAATGGCACCATCGTGTCTCCATGGCCACCCATCAACAGCGCCTGAATGTCTTTTGGAGATACATCCAGCTCGTCTGCAATAAAAGCGCGGTAGCGAGCAGTGTCCAGAATTCCTGCCATTCCCATTACTTTATCGTATGGAAGTCCGCTGGCTTCTTTGGCAACCTGTACCATTACATCCAATGGATTGGAAACCACAATAATGATGGTATCAGGAGAATGCTTGGCGAGCTCTTTAGAAACACCACTTACGATATTGGCATTAATTTCGAGCAGGTCGTCGCGGCTCATTCCCGGTCGGCGCGGTACACCGGCGGTGATCACACACACATCAGATCCGGCGGTATCGGCATAATCAACGGTGCCTTTTATGCGTGTATCGAAAAGGTGGACAGGCGCTGATTCCCACTGATCCAAACCACGGCCTTTGGATGGGTAAAAAGTTTTATCTCCGTCTTTTTTCTCAATATCTACGGCGACGATTTCTTTGCAAATGTCTCGTTGTGCGAGTACGTCAACTACGGTTGAGCCAACGTTACCTCCAGCTCCAACTACTGTTACTTTCATTATACTTGGTTTTTAGTGTTCAGTTTTCGATTAAAATAATATCCTAATGTGAACCTCTTATGTAGAAGATAAGAAATCAGAACTCAGGAGTCAGAATTGTATCTGACTCCTGAGTTCTGTGTTTTCAATTCTAACTTCTTCTTTTGTCCATTCCCCACATCAATTTATTGCGCAGGGTTTCAAAGTAATCCTGGCCCGGCAGGTGCACGAGATCAAAAGTTAAATCGGATTTCAAAATTTCCACTTCAAAAGGGAAGTTCTCAATTTCATGAACCTGACCGTCATACGAGAATTGTACCTCACTCTGCTGTTTTTCAATAACAACCCTCAGCGGTTTTGCTGAGTTTAATACCAGTGGCCGGGTTGTGAGTGTGTGGGGATTAATGGGAGTTACCAAAAAAACTTCCGTTCCGGGAGCCACTATCGGTCCACCAGACGCCAGGTTATAAGCCGTGGAACCGGTCGGGGAGGCTACAATCAATCCATCGGCCCAGTATGTGTTAATCAGGCTTCCATCATATTCTGCCGTCACATTTACCATGGAAATGGAGTCTTTCCGGGTAAATAAAAACTCATTCAGTGCGTGATATTGATTTCCATTCGTGTCGGTTGCCAACAAAAACGAGCGCTTGTCAAGGGTGTAATCGTTATTCAGCAGGCAGTCGAGTGCTCGTTCCAGGTCTTCAATCTGTGTGTTCGCCATGAAGCCAAGTCGACCGCTGTTAATCCCCAGAATGGGTTTATTGATATCTTTTGAAATGCGGGCCGTGTAAAGAATGGTTCCATCTCCACCCATCACCAAAACGATGTCGCAGGCTTTGATGGAATCAATATCAGAATTGGTTTTTTGGAGAACTTCCGTGTTGTTAAGTCCGGTTTCCGTACAAACTTCTTTGTTGACAAAAAGGGATATGTTCTTCCGTTCCGCCCATTTTATGGTTTCGGAAAGGACTTCCCTGACCTCGTACTTCTGCGGGTTTGCAACAATTCCAAGCTTCATTCACTTCCCCCTGTTTTATTGACCGATACCAGGCTAATGTTCCACGGCTCATGGGTAATACTGATTCCGGAAATCGCCGGGCTGCTTAAAATATAAACCGGGGATTTCCAGCTAAGGAATTTTTCAGTTTCGGGATAGGGCCGGGTGGTTAGACTGATGTCGTCATAAAGAGCAAAGGAAGCATTCATCGAAAAGGAGAAATCCATGCTTGTTGCCCGGGTCGCAAGCCTATCCAGGAAAAACACTTCAAACGGATGCACGGTTTGAGTGATCACCAACTGCCGGCTCGAATCAGGCTCTGCTCCATCTGCTGATCCTACCATATTGGTGGTAACGGTTCCCATGACAGAAAGTGGCAACAGATTTTCAAGATCAGCATTTGAGATTAACTCATTCACAGAAGCACGTTGGCCGGAATTCTGATTGTAAAAGAACGAATAGTCAGAATGGGTGGATGTTTGGTTGAGTTGAAATGTTTTGGTAAAACTATCCAGAAGTGTACCTGTGGAGTCTGTAACAGACATCAACGTGGAACTTCCAACCTCAATGAGTGCATCTAAATTTTTCCTGGCGAGTTCCTGGTACAAATCCTTTTCCTCTAATCCCGAAACAATATCCAGCCGGTTTATTTTTGGAGTGAACCCTCTGTACGCCTTATTCTGCGTTAATAAATGAGCATTCCCTTCCTTTTTAATAAAGGCGAATCGTCCGGTTCCTGCTGCTTTCTGTATAAGCCCATTCCCAGCCGGTACACTTTCTTTGGCATAGATGGAAGCCATGGGGTGTGCAAGCCTTTCAAGAAAATCGGAGGAAGGTTTGTTCAGAAAGAAAACGACGGTTGAGTCATTTCGAATTTTCAGCCCTTCAATGGTATTAAAGGCTCTTTTATCGGGATTTTTAACCAGGGTCTGCTCACTGTGGTAAGCCACAAATCCTCTGATATCACCAAAGTGATTCGCGGTGAAATCAGGTACATCATTATCCGCCATACGCTCAAATGCATAGCGCACGTCACTTGCCACGAATCTTCGGCCGGAACCATTTTCGAAGGCGGGAGAATCATGAAAATACACATCGGTTCTCAGGTGGAAAGTGAACTGAGTAGAATCGGTATTTACCTCCCATCTTTTGGCCAGCGCGGGTGAAGGATTGCCGGAGCTGTTCAAGCCGGTGAGTCCTTCGTATATAAGATTCATTACCCGCCACTCGCTGTTTGAGGATGCAAAAAGAGGGTCAAGGGACTCGATGGCAGCAATTTCACCAAACCGAATATGAACAAAATCGTCCTGGGCGGGATCAATTTCGGTATAAACGGAATCTGCCGGGGCATTCAGCAGTTCAGAAGTGTCTGACTTAACGGTAACCGTTTCAAGTTCCTTGCCACAGGAAATAAAAACAAATACTGAAATTATAAGGAGGACAAGTTTTTTCATTGAGTTGTGTCTGTCTGTTTTAGTAAAACAAAATATGAACGATGGAAATCATTCCCTTATTAGTAATCTGAAATCAATTTTTACTGCCTTTTAACCCTTTAATGCCTTTAATGGCTTTTTCATTAAGTAAGTTAGTCTCATAACTGCGAACTCTTCCATTTTTTGCACGATGCTGCTTCAACCCGATTTCTATAAGTTCATTGAGCAGTTGGGTAAAGTTAAGCCCCGACTTATCCCACAGATAAAATGAGAAGGAACCCGGAATTGTATTGATTTCATTAAAGTACACTTCTTCGGTGTTCGCATTCACCAGAAAATCTAATCGTGCCAAGCCGGAAGCATCCAAAGCTGAAAAAGTTTTGGTGGCGAGGTTCTGAATTTTTTTTGTGAGTTCATCGGAAATATCGGCCGGTATAACCCGGTCTGCCGAGGCCATGCCTTTATCTGCTCCGTCTCCGCTCTGGTATTTATCCTCAAAAGAGAGCGTTTCGGTTTGACCCAGCGGTTTTTCACACACACTAGGTCGGCAATCATCCGGGGTGCCCATTACCGAGCAGTTAATTTCCATAAGTGGATTTACGGCTTCCTCAATCAGCAAATGTTCATCATAGCGGAAGGCCGTTTCAACGGCGTCAATCAGTTCACTGCGGGAGTTTGCTATGGCCACACCAATGCTGCTCCCAAGGCTCACCGGCTTCACGATTAGCGGGTAATCGTACCCTTCGGCAATAGTGATGATATCGTCCTGCTCTTTTTCCCAGTCAGTTTCATAAAAGTTGACTGCTTTAGTCACCGGAATTCCGTTTGCGGCTGCAACCAGCTTTGCCTTCACTTTATTCATCCCTAACGAAGAGCCCAACACTCCGCTTCCCGAATAGGGCACGTTCATCATTTCGCATACTCCCTGAAAAGCACCGTTCTCCCCTTCACTTCCATGAAAGGCACACAACACGGCATACACCGGATAGCTTTTGGGCTTTGAGAATATTCCGCCACCATCCTGTTCTTTAAGATGAGTCTTACCGGTTTCATCTTTTACAAAGGCGCAGGATACACTGTCTTCTTCAAGGGTGGGAAGGTCTTTGAAGTTACTGAGATCCAGCAGCTTTTCTCCGGTCAGCCAGCGCCCTGATTTTGTGACGTACAGGGGAATGCAATTATAGGAACTGTCTTCAAGTGCAGAGATAGCCTGAATGGCTGTTAATACAGAAACTTCATGTTCCGGAGAAACGCCTCCAAAAGCGACAATAAGGTTTTTTTGAGTCATAGCTGAGTGTATAGTTGAAGCCGAAAATAGGATTGTTTCCGCTTAATTGTTAATAGATTGAAAGGTTTTAGTGACAAGGTGTTAGGTTTTAGCTTTCTGCTATTACCTAACACCTAAAACCTTCCAACTAATACCTATCTTTTAAAACTTGATCTTGTTCCTCAATCTGATATTTTCAATATTTGCTGTTCTGTGGAATCTTTAAATCAATCGCTTATGAGTACGGTAATCACATCTGTAAATCAATTGAATTTTAAGCTTTCGGAGCTGGAATCGATGCCGGCACCGGAAAAAGTTCTGTTGGTGAAGCCCACCTACTTTTCGGTGGAATATGTGATTAACCCGCACATGGAAGGTAACATCGGGGATGTGGATAAACTGGCTGCCCAAAATGAATGGGAGCACCTGAGAGCGGCTTATGAGGAACTTGGATTATACGTGCATGTGATAGAGGGCCAGCGCGGTTACCCGGATATGGTTTTTTGCGCCAATCAAAGCCTGCCAAATATCACTAAAGATGGCAAAAAGGAAGTGATTATGAGCGTAATGAACTCAGATCAGAGGAAGGGGGAAGTGCCTACTATTCAAAAAGTATATGAGGACAGCAGCTACGAAATTGTGCACCTTGATGGAAACCGTTTCTCCAGTTTTGAGGGAATGGGTGATGCCATTTGGCATTTCAAAAAAAGGCTGCTTTGGGGAGGATATGGTTATCGCTCTTCCAAAGAAGTATATGATGTGATTTCAGAGACGTTCAACACTCCGGTTATTGCCCTGGAGCTTATTGATGAGCGCTTTTATCATCTTGACACCTGCTTGTGCATCCTTGATTCCGATACCGCACTCATCTACCCCAAAGCTTTTACCGATGAAGGACTGGAGCTGATTCACACCTTATTTACGAATGTGATTGAAGCATCAAAGTATGAGGCGGAGAAGCTGTTTGCCTGTAATGCTACCTGTCCGGATGGAAAGAATGTTTTTATACAGCAGGGCTGTGTGGATGTAAATCATAAACTGAAAGAATCCGGATTTAAAGTGCATGAGTTCAGCACCTACCAGTTCCTGAAAAGTGGCGGCTCTGTTTTCTGCATGAAGATGCTGCTTTGGTAATTAATAATTTTAAATTTTGAATTTAAAATTATTAATTGGAACCTATTCTCTTCAAAAGTACCAAGCACATATTAAACATGAACTGGATTAAAACGTCTCTTTCGGGAATAGTACTTCTCGCTGTTATCATTTCTTTGAATACAAAATTTGGATCGGTTCCGCCGCTGGGTAAGTTTTTTGATCCTGATGCCGGGTTTTGGGCCAATGCCGAAACAAATGCTCCGCAATCACAAGAACTGGATGTTCCGGGATTGAAGGACGAGGTGTCCGTGTATTACGACGACCGTCGCGTTCCCCATATCTTTGCTCAAAATGAGCATGACCTTTATTTGGCTCAGGGATATATCGTTGCACGCGATCGGCTTTTCCAGATGGAAATGCAGACCTACGATGCAGCCGGAAGATTAGCCGAAATCGTGGGGCCATCTCTGCTGAACAGAGACAAGCAAACCCGCCGTTGGGGAATGCCCTATGGCGCCGAAAGAGCCTGGCAGCAAATCCAAAACGACCCGGATATGCTGGCCGTCATCGAGGCTTATGCCGATGGGGTAAATGCCTACATTGACGAGCTTTCACCCGATGAATATCCCCTGGAATATAAAGTACTGGATTTTGCCCCCGAGCCATGGGAGCCTATCAAAACGGCCTTACTGCTTAAGAACATGACCCGGACACTGGCTGCCGGAAACAGCGATGACCGAACCAGCAACACCCTGGCTTATTTCGGCGATGACTTTGTGAACCGTTTTTTCACCCAAGACCCAGAACTCAACGACCCGATTATCCCCCCCAGCAGAGAATGGGATTTTGAGGCTGACATCCCTGAAGCACCGGACAGTTTATACGTGCCGGCTTCGGCTAAAGAACTTGAGGCTTTTACAACCGAAGAAGGAATAGGAAGCAATAACTGGGCGGTGAGCGGATCAAAAACGGCCTCCGGATATCCCATTTTGGCAAACGATCCCCACCTTTCACTTACCCTGCCTTCCATCTGGTATGAGGTGCAACTGCATGCTCCCGGCGTTAATACCTATGGTGTGAGTTTGCAGGGCTCACCCGGAGTGATTATTGGCTTTAACGAAGATGTAGCCTGGGGCGTGACGAATGTAGGCACCGATGTGCTGGACTGGTACGAGATTGAGTTCCGCGATGAAACCATGCAGGAATACCGCCACGATGGGCAGTGGAAACCCACATCAACCCGCATTGAAGAAATAAAAGTACGAGGGGAAGAAACGGTGATGGATACGGTGATTTACACCCATCACGGACCGGTTACCAAGGTAGAGTCCCGTGTGAATGAAGAGCGGGCTCCGGCTTACCATGCCATGCGCTGGATTGCCCATGAACCCTCCAATGATCTCAAGACATTTTATGGATTGAACCGCGCTGAAAATTACGATGATTATGTGGCTGCCTTAAAGGAATACACCGCACCGGCTCAAAACTTTGTATTTGCCAGTAACGAAGGGGATATCGCTTTATGGGTGAATGGAAAACTCCCCAAAAAATGGGAACACCAGGGACGAACGGTTAGTGACGGTACAGACCCGAACTATGACTGGCAGGGCTGGATCCCAAGGGATCAGGTCCCCCACATAAAAAATCCGGAACGGGGGTTTGTGAGCTCGGCCAATCAGGAATCGGCTGCTCCCGATTATCCCTATTATCTGGATGATGACTTCGCTCCTTTTGAGCGCGGACGGAGAATCAATGACCTGCTGGAGGCTATGGAAAACATCACCCCAAAAGACATGCAGGATATGCAGATGGATGATTATAGCTATTATGCATCTACCTTTTTACCGAGCTTGCTGGCATGGACTGACACGGATAGCCTGACGGAAAAAGAGCAAACCATCTACGACCTGATGACCCAATGGAATTACTACATGGATGCTGAAGAAATGGCGCCCGCCATATTCCGGCAGTGGGCGGGAAATTTCTACCGGGCCGTGATGTATGATGAGTATGAAACTACAGACGCGCTCCTTAGATATCCTTCCAGAGATATATTCGTGGAGGTGGTAAAAAATGATCCCGAATTTTCATTTATCGACAATATTGAAACCGAAGCCAGGGAAACAAGAGAAGATATTGCCACGGCAACTCTTAAAGAGTCTGTCTCTGAATTGACGAATGCCTGGGGTGAACCTGGGGACCGATGGAAATGGGGAGTTGCCATAAATAACGATATCGATCACCTGGCTAATATCCCCGGAATGGGGAAGCAAAATGTATATAGCAGCGGCTCATCAGATGCTATAAATGCGACACGGGGCGGTAACGGACCATCCTGGAGAATGGTGGTTGAATTGGGACCTGAAGTAAAAGGCTGGGGCGTGTATCCGGGTGGTGCTTCCGGGAATCCCGGCTCACCGAATTACGACTCCATGATTGAAACCTGGAGAACCGGCGGCCTTTTCGAACTGAATTTCTTCCAGGAAGATCCCTCCGAATTCAATTATAAGATCAGCCTTAAAAACCCGGGCTCTGATTAATTCTATATCTATAATCGCGCCGAATAGTTCGACCTCTTTTGTTTTCTCCTTAGCAAGAATAAAGACGCCTATACAGGAATGATGCTTTATCTAAGTGAAGCTCTTCTTCTATAAAAACCAAACCATATCACTTCAACATTCAATGTTGAATGTTCCTTGTTCAATGTTCTTCCGCTTCTTTCCTCATCAGCAGGTACTTATCAATAGCCAGCATAACCGGCGTACTGGTAATGATGATAACAAGGGTGGCAGCGTGGGCAATGGTAGCGTAGGCAAGTCCGGTTGCTTCGGGAACCGCATACAAAATCAGGAGTGTCTTTGTAATAAACAGATGATAGGTACCAACCCCGCCCGGTGTGGGAATCGAAATACCAACCGCACTCACAACCGTAAGTACAACCGCTTCCGTGATTCCCAGATCATACACATTCTGCATATCAAACATCCAAAAACCAATGTAGGTCATGGTGATGTAGAACACCCAAATCAGAAGGGAATAAAAAATGAACAGCGGCCAATTTTTAAGCTCTTTGATGGCCAGCAATCCGTCCACAAAAGTTCTGATGATTTTCTGAATCTTGTGGGCAAAATCGGCGATTTTTCCTTCGGTCTTTTCTTCTGCTTTTTTGAAAAGCCAAAGAAGTAGTCCCAACCCGGCAGCAACAAACAGGCCATATTTACCAAGCGTCAGGATAAAATTGATTTGCGTCTCAGAGCTGGTGATATCAACGCCGAATAAACGGGAAAGCACCTGTGGGTCGGCAACCAAAAAAACAACCACGAATGCCATCAGCAGTAACATGCCCAGTAAATCGACCACACGCTCCAGCACAATGGTTCCGATGATCTTGCTGTTGCTCTCATCAACCTGACGTGCCACATAAACCGGACGGGCTACTTCGCCCACCCTGGGAAGTGGAATGTTGACGAGATACCCGAACATTACCCCGGTAAACAACGTGGTTTTGGAGGGGACCTTATCTTTATTGGTAAAAAGCATTTCCCAACGCAGTGCCCTTATGAAATGGGCAAAAAGTGTGGTTGCGGCAAAGGGAAGAATCCACGACCAGGACATGCCCCGGGCTGAATCAACAACTTCAGAAAACTCAACTTCACGGAAAGCCAGCCAAAGAAAAAGTATTCCTAACAGAACACTTGCAGCAATTTTCAGAATCTTTTTTGTCTGCATTAATATCTCATATCTACAACTTCGGCATCATCGGGATAATCGAGCTGGAAAAGGCCGGCTTCCGGTTTAAGAAAAGCGCCGTCAGAAAAAGTAGTTACGATTTCATTGTCCGAAATATCCCATGCTGTGATTTCAGTCGGCCGAAACTGATCGTCAATAATAATTTCCACCTCCACAAAAACCGCAAAATCGTCATTGGATATCAGCGTTATTTTAGTCTGATTATCCATCTTTTCTTCACTGACAGTATAGGTGGTGTCAATGCCACTGAGCATGCGGGAAGGGGCAAAATCGTCTTCATCGGCGTTGTACAGGTCAATGATGACGCGGTTTCTGGATGGATCATAGACCTTTGAAGTTTCTCCATCTACCACAACCACTTGTCCGTCGGCTTCCAGCTTATAGCGGACTTTATCGAGCCAGATTTGTCCTTCACTCCGGGTTACTTCTCCCGTGTAGGAATCAGTAAACGTTTGGTTGAACATGGCACGAAACACCAGGCCCTCATCAAACTTTTCTTTGAGCTGATCAAAGTTTGGGGTTTGGGCAACCGCGGTTACACTGAATATCAGGCTGAAAATAAATAGCCCAGACAGAACCCTAAGTAATTTTTTTGAACCGGAGGTTCTGACAGGCATTCCGAACCAGAGGTTCGGAATGAGAACGAGTCGCCCGGTTAGCTGAGAGCTAAAGCCTGACAGCTGAAAGCTCTTCCTAATCATACTCATCAAGATTGTCCAATAGTTCCTGAAGTTCATCTTCATCCTGAATGAGAACGTCCCGAGCGGTACTGCCCTGATATGGTCCAACAATTCCTGCATTAAATAACTGATCTATAATTCGACCGGCGCGGTTATAGCCGATTTTCAATTTCCGTTGCAACAGAGAAACCGACCCTTGTTGATGTAGAATCACCAGCTTGGCTGCGGCTTCGAAGTACTCGTCAATATCATCCAGCGGGTCCGGAATGTCTGCTACATCTTCTTTAATGATGGGCAAATGGAAAGGTTCCTTATATCCCGCCTGTTGGCCAATAAAAGAGTTTATTTCATCTACCTCTTCGGTAGAAACAAAGGCGTTTTGGATTCGGACCAACCCGGTTCCATTATTAAACAGCATATCACCCATTCCAATCAGCTGATCGGCTCCGCCCTGATCCAGAATCGTTCTTGAATCAACTTTGGAAGCTACCTGATAGGCAATTCGTGCCGGGAAGTTTGCCTTAATGGTACCGGTAATCACATTCACTGATGGTCGCTGCGTAGCCACCACCAGGTGAATTCCAATGGCACGTGCCAGCTGGGCCAAACGGGCAATGGGTTCCTCAATCTGCTTTCCGGCCGTCATCATCAGGTCTGCAAGCTCATCAATAATTACTACTATATAAGGCAGGTGCCTGTGTCCCAGCTCTTCATCCAGTTCGCCGGTTGCATATTTTTCGTTGTAAGATTTGATGTCGCGAACCATCGCCATCTTCAGCAGGTCGTAGCGGTCATCCATTTCCTTACACAAACTTTCCAACGTTTCCTGGGCTTTGGTAGTATCCGTGACGATAGGCTCATCCGCATCCGGCAGCATAGCCAGGAAGTGATTCTGAATATTGCGATACAATGAAAGCTCGATCTTCTTCGGATCAATCATCACGAACTTCAGGTTATCCGGGTGGCACTTGTACAGCAGGCAGGTAATGATCGTATTAATCCCAACCGACTTACCTGACCCGGTAGCACCTGCAATCAACAAGTGAGGCATTTTGGTGAGGTCGATCATGAACACTTCGTTCTCAATGGTTTTCCCAAAGGCCACCGGAAGCACGAAGTCGGTTTCCACGAATTTCTTGGTGTTGATAACCTGCTTGATGTACACCGTTTCACGCGTACTGTTCGGTACTTCAATACCCACTGCCGACTTACCCGGAATGGGCGAAAGCATACGCAAACCTTTGGAGGCCGTAGCCATCTTCAGGTCGTTGGAGTAGCTCTCGATCTTGGAGATTTTCACATCGGGAGCCGGCTCCAGTTCATAAAGCGTAACGGTAGGTCCAACGATCGCATTAATGCCTACAATCTCAATTTTGTGGCGCTTCAGCTTATCAAGGATGATCCGCTTGTTCTCCTTAATCTCTTCAAGATCCACTTCGTTGCCCTCATTGGGCGGTGAATCCAGCAGATCTACTTTCGGGAACTTGTACTTGATGACCGGGACTTCCTTAGCCTTTTCCCGGTTCTGCTTATCGAGATCTTTCTCATCAGCTTCTTCTTCGCCCTTCCCTACATAAACGGAAACTTCCAGGTCGTCTTCTTCCTCATCAACCACTTCCTCTTTTTCAAGCGAAGCCCGCTGACGGGTATCTAACGTCTTAACTTCCTTCTGCTCTTTTTCACGCTGTTTGCGCTCTTCCGCTTCCGACTTCTCCACCAATTCATCGATAGATGGGGCCGGCTTCACGGGTTCTTTCTCGTCCTGCGGTTCGGCAATTTCTTTTTTCTGAAGCTCTTCCTCTTCGTTATCCGAAGAACTGCTTTCTTCTTTCTTCGCTTGTTGCTCAGCTTTTTGCTCTTCCTTCGCAGCTTTTTTGGCAGCTATGCGTTCTTCCCGCTCTTTGGCTTTTTGCTCTTTACGAAGCTGACGTTCAGCCCGCCAATCTTCCATTTTATCCCGCAGGTTATCCATCCAGATCTTCACGCTGTCAATGGTTTTCTGAAGGTCACGATCCACAAACATGAGCAAGGTCACGATCATCAAAACTGAAAGTATAAAAATGGACCCTATACCTGTGATATTCTGCAGTACCTGTGAAATGGCAATACCTGCTGAACCGCTCCAGATAGAGTCGGAAGGGAAATCGGCATTGGTGTTTAACCAGCCAATAAAAGTGGAAAGCAACACCATGCCCCAAATGGATAGTACGGTTAGCCAGCTCAGCTCTTTGAAATCCCGACGGCGAAAGGTATGCCAGCCGTGATAACCGGTTATGAGCGCCAGGATGATACTGGTATATCCGAACAAACTATGCACCAGGTAATGGGAAAGATAAGCGCCTACCGGTCCCAGCCAGTTTTTCACCAGCCGTGATGAAGCGTCGGGGTTAAATAAATCGAGGAAGGAAATGCTTTTCGCGTATTGGTAGTCTTCCGGGTTGTAAGAAATGATGCTCAGCCCGAGCAAAATCGCAATCGACATCACAATGATACCGATAATTTCGACCTTACGGTTCGAATCCAGCCCCGTAGTTGTAGATGTATTTAGGTTATTTTTAGCCATTCAAATTGGTCAGGATGCCATCCCGCATGCCGGGAAGCACATCAAATTCATTTACTTTGCAACAGAATTCAATATCGCCATTTGGAACCAGTTCAGCCAATCTTTTTGCATGATCGCTCTTGCTGATGGCTCCTTCTAAATCATCCCCAAATTTTTGGAAAAGACCAAATGCTACTTTAGCCCCGTCTTTAGCCGAGTCAGGCAGCTCTCCTCCGGAAATGGCATGCAGCAGAGAGCCGGCGAATAAAGTATCTTCAATAGATAACCGTCCCTGCCACCCGGAGCAGACCAACACCACTTCATCGTCATGATCTTTCAGGGCATTTAAAATACTATCCTGGTTCAGGAAGGTGCCTACATAAATCTGGTTGGCAAGGGATGATTTTTTGATGGCCTTGGTGCCGTTTGTGGTGTTGAAAATCAGCGTTTTGCCTTTTACAACTTCCGGCTCATACTCGGCCGGGGAATTGCCAAGGTGATACCCTTCAATTTTGGTTCCGTTTTTTTCACCACACAGTAAAAAATCTTTTTGATCCATCGTATTGGCGATCTTCATGGCATCACTCATATCTGCTACGGGGATGATTTTTTTGGCCCCGTTACTCAGCGCTGTGGTAATGGATGATGATGCTCTTAACACATCTATAATAACCGCTGTTTTCCCACGCAGCTCTTCTTCCTGAAAAGCATGAACGGAAAAGAAAACGTCGATATAATTAATCTCTGGCATATTCTCTCTTTATTATTTTTTAATGAATGGTGGGCGGGTAACGGTTGCTTTAGCCGTCTTCCTGCGGATGCTGATCTCTATTTCTGTTCCTTCTCCCGCGTAGTCAGTAGCAACGTATCCCATCCCTATACCTTTACCCAATGTAATCGACATTGTTCCGCTGGTTACTTCTCCAATGGCTTCTCCCGCATCGTTTTGGATCTCATAGCCCTGACGTGGAATATTGCGTTCACCTTCAACCACAAAGCCCACAAGCCGGCGGTTTAAGCCTTCTTCTTTTTTCTTCAAAAGGGCTTCTTTTCCATTGAAATCACCCTTCTCAAATTTCGTAACCCAGCCTAATCGGGCTTCCAGTGGATGCGTGTCTTTGGTGATGTCGTTACCATAAAGCGCATACCCCATTTCCAGGCGGAGGGTATCGCGGGCACCTAACCCACAGGGCTCAATGCCGAATTCTTCGCCGGCTTCCATAATGGCGTTCCATACTTTTTCGGGGTCGGCATGACTTTTATCAAAATACAACTCAAACCCCTTTTCGCCGGTGTAACCTGTGGCGGAGTACACAACGTTTTCCATGCCGGCAAGGCTTCCCATTTTGTAGGAATAGAATCCGATGTCACTCAAATTCAAATCCGTTAGCTTTTGGAGCGTCTCTACAGATTTTGATCCCTGAACGGCTAACAAGCAGGTATCATCCGATTGGTTGTGGACTTTCGCATCAAAAGTGTTGTTTTGGTTGATCCACTCAAGGTCCTTTTCAATATTGGATGCATTTACAACCACGATAAACCCGGCATCATCAAAAAGCTTGTATACAATCAAGTCGTCCACAATACCGCCATCTTCATAGCACATGCAGGTGTACTGCGCTTTACCTTCCACCAGTTTGGAAGCATCGTTCACGGTCACTTTCTGAATTAAATCCAGCGCTTCGGGTCCGCTGATGTAGAACTCACCCATGTGGGAAACGTCAAATATTCCGACGGCTTCGCGAACGGCCGCATGCTCTGTTTTAATTCCTGCGTATTGAACCGGCATCTGATATCCGGCAAAATCTACCAGCTTGGCGCCGGCTTTTTCATGAATGGAATAGAATGGTGTCTTTTTGGACATGAATTCAGCTGAAATAGTTTTGTTCGTATTACCCTGTTGGATATATGCTATAGCCTTCGGTACCGCTTATTTTCGTTGTGCCAAACTTACTGATTTATTGGCAAACATCATTGTAAATAGGAGATTTTAAAGATTATCAGGATTTATTTTTTCCCGGCAACTGTTTCTCATATCCCTCTGTTAAGTTCCTTATCTTTGAGGGATGATTTGTTAATCATTATTCATCAATCAATGTTTTACGATTACCGAATCATCCATACAAGAAAACAACGAATATTTAAGTCAGACACATAGCAATACATGTCTATCAATAAAGAGCAGGTTAAATCGGCACTCAGCCAGATTTTACACCCCGAAGAACAACGCGACCTCATTTCCCTGGATATGGTTCAGGACGTGATTGTTCAGGATAAATACATTTCATTTACGCTGGAATTTCCTGAAAAAAATGAAGGACTGGAAAAGCAATTGTCACAGAAATGTGAAGAAGCCATTCAGAAGTTCGTTGACAAGGAGGCCATTGTTGATATTCAGGCAGCCGTAAATCTCTCCAAAAAGCGGGAAATGGAAGCTTCCAAACCCGGACAGCAGCAAGAACAACAGCAGGAAATTCTGCCGGGCGTCAAAAACATTATTGCCGTGGCTTCCGGAAAAGGCGGGGTAGGAAAATCTACAGTAGCTGTGAATATTGCTGCCGCACTGGCTAAAAAAGGAGAGAAAGTCGGACTGATGGATACCGATATTTATGGCCCCAGCATTCCTACTATGTTCAACATCCATGAGCGGCCTAACATCACCACGCAGAAGAAATTGGTTCCGCATGAGAAGTTTGGGATCAAGCTGGTTTCCATGGGCTTTTTGGTAGATGTTGACCAGGCGATGGTTTGGCGCGGGCCGATGGCAACCAGTGCCGTTAAACAATTTATGACCGATGTGGAATGGGGCGAACTTGATTACCTGATTCTGGACTTGCCTCCGGGAACCGGCGATATCCAGCTTACCATTGTGCAAACCGTACCGCTGACCGGAGCCGTGATAGTTTCAACCCCTCAAACGGTAGCCCTTGACGATGCCCGCAAAGGGGTGGCAATGTTCAAGAAAGTGAATGTACCCGTTCTTGGGATGGTCGAAAACATGGCCTATTTCACCCCGCCGGATATGCCGGACAAGAAGTATTACATCTTTGGAAAAGGCGGTGCTGCCCATCTGGCCCAGGAAATGAACGTACCCGTGCTGGCTGAAGTACCACTACAGCAAACCTTGCGCGAAGGTGGCGACTCCGGAAAACCCATTGTGCTGGAAGACAGTGAATCCCCAGCGGCAACCGCATTGATGGAAGCCACCGGGAATATGCAGCAACAGCTGGCGCTCCGGAATAAAGAGCAGTCACCGACTAAAAAGGTGGATATTAAGTTCAGGCCTTAAAGTGGCTTAAAGCCGTCCACGAAGCGTTGAATAGCCTCTGGCAATTGGTCTCGATTAATAATTTCGAGATGACTGTCTTGAATCATGGTAAACTGGCGCATGTATTCTTCGTTTATGTACGCCCGTATTTCTCTGCCGTCGTCACTGGCAGGTTTTGGACTGTCGGAGGCTACAGCTTTGTGAAATACTTCTTCTTTTACCCCGGCCTTCACCACTTCTTCAGGCACCTTTAAAAAGGTAGAGATGGAGAGGGCAATGTTATTATTGGCATCCGGTTCGGTAAGATCTATAAAGAAAAGAAAACCTTCTTTCTCATTATAGGTACCGCCCTTGGCAACAAAGGCTTTCGTTAACTGCTTCTTTGCATATTGTAGCCGTTCGTTGTCTGCTGAATCAGTAACCTTATAGCTGACGCTGAACTTTATATCAGTTGATGCTTGTCCAAAAATAAGATTGGGCACTAAGGCCAAACCGAAAAGAACAAGAAGGCGGAAAGGGTTAAAAATGAACTTATTCATAGCTCTGTCTATTTGATTAGAGTTTAAGGTTTAAGAAAGAAATGGTAGCCTTAAGTAATAGACAGTGCTTGATTTAAGTTTGATCCATTTTAGTTATTTAGATGTTAAATTCAAAATCCCAATTCGTTGGTCATTGGTCATTGGTCATTGGTTATTGTGATTTGGAATTTGGAATTTGCAGCTTGTAACTTCCTCGCCCTTAATCTACCACACCACCTATGGACCTTATCTACCTCTTAGACCTTATTGGTACGTTCGTCTTTGCCATTAGCGGTATCAGGATTGCTTCCCGAATCAATATGGATGTATTTGGCGCTTCGGTGGTGGGCTTTGTAACTGCGATTGGAGGAGGAACCGTCCGGGATTTACTGCTCGACAGTCACCCCATTACCTGGATGGCCGACATGACGTATCCGCTGGTTATACTGGCCGCCGTACCCTTCACTTTCCTGATGGGCAAAAGACTGAATAACTACAGCAAAACCATCTTCATTTTTGATACCATCGGGATTGCTCTCTTCACCATCATCGGGATGGAGAAAGCTCTTTCCTTTGGATTTAACCCTTTCATTGCCGGGATGATGGGGATGATATCAGCGGTGGTTGGCGGGGTAACACGGGATGTGCTCTGCCGGGAAGTCCCGCTCATTTTCCGGAAAGAAATTTATGCAACCGCCTGCCTGGCCGGAGCCATCATCTTTTATCTTGGACTGGAACTGAGTCTCCCCGAAAACCTGAATTACCTGTTTACAACGGCCGTCATTATCACCATCCGCACTGTATCTATAAAATGGAATCTATCCCTTCCTAAGATGAAAAAGGTCTGAATTTTAAATTCAAAGCTTCAAATCTTAATGACCAATGACGAGTGACGAGTGACCAGTAAACATAGATCGAGTTTGGGATTTGGTGCTTGGTGCTTGGGACTTGGAGCTTGGAGCTTGGAGCTTGGAACTTGGAATTTAAAACCCTACTCTTTCGTCATCTCTTCAAAATGTTCTTCCAGCTTATCGGGTGTTTGGGTGAACTTACTAACAGCCCAGGTTGCCAACAGACTCAGGAAGAAAGCCGGAATGAGTTCGTAGAGGTTATTCTTCAAAACCGGCACAAAATACCATACGATGGTAACGGTTGTTCCGGTCAAAAGTCCGGCTATGACGCCTGCCTTAGTGGTCTTTTTCCAGTAAAGAGCCAGAATAGAGGTCGGACCGATGGAAGCCCCCAATCCCGCCCAGGCAAAAAGCACCAGCCAGAACACAATATTCTGTGCAACCAGCCCGAAAATCAGAGAAACAACAACCAGCAAGACAACTACAATGCGGCTATAGAGAACCAGTGTTTTTTGCGGAATCTCTTCGTCTTTCTTAAGCAGCTTATCATAAATATCCCGGACTACACTGGAAGCAGCCACTAAAAGCTGTGAGTCGGCGGTGGACATAATGGCTGCAAAAATGGAGGCTATCACCACACCAAACAATACGGGGTGAAGTTGATTCTGGGCTAAAAGCGGGTATAAGTTTTCGGTATCGGATGCCGGTAGCATATCCACTTCGGGGAAGTAAGCCCGCCCAACAAGGCCAATTAAAATGGCACCGCCGGCCATCAACACATTCCAGATAGTTCCAACTACCGCTGCATATTTAAGCTGTTTGGCATCATCAATCGACATGTATCGGGAGAGGATGTGGGGATTTCCCGGGGAACCCAGTCCGATACCGATGAACCCGATAAAAGCCCCGAAGCCGAGTGCTGTGGGATCGACAAATGCGGCGTCATACAGGTTCAGCTCTGCGGAAACAACGCTCCACCCACCCATATCATAAATCGCGATGATGGGCAGAAATACAAGGGCGATAATCATGAAAAACGCCTGGATGGTGTCGGTCAGGCTTACTGCCATAAAGCCTCCTACTACGGTGTACAACAGAATAATGGCGGCAGAAAGAATCACGCCCATGTTTTGGGTAATACCAAAGCTGGAAGCAAAAGCTTTTCCCCCGGCCACAAACTGGGAGGAGACGTAGCTCACCATAAAAACCAGGAAGATGATGACGAGAATGACCCGTAAGCTGCCGGATTTATCATCAAAGCGTTCGGCGAAAAAGTCAGGGACGGTGATACAATCGTAGCGTTCTGAAAATTGCCGGAGCCGTTTGGCGTAGTACATGAACAGAAACCATTCTACCACGATGTACCCAACGGCCGCCCACAGAGCGGAAGCACCCTGAGCATAAGCCATCCCCGTGACCCCGAGTAAAAGCCAGGCACTCCGACCGGATACTACAGCGGAAAGAGCCACAACCAGCCGGTTCATTTTCCGTCCGCCAATAAAGAATTCGGAAATTCCTTCAGATGAAAAGCGAGCCGAATATATTCCAATCCCAAACAGGATAATCAGGTAGCCGATGAAAGCAGCTAATACGTAGCCGCCTCCGTCAATCGATATGGTATTCAGTTCATCCACAAGAAGAAACTCCAAAATTCAATGTATCACGGGAAAATGCCCATTTGTTCGTACATGATGCCAATCTTATCAATGGCACCCACAAAAGCGGCCGTTCTCAGATCATCCAGATTATGCTTATCCCGAACTTCGGCAATCTGCTCGTAAGCGGTGATCATGGTTTCTTCCAGGCCGGAATCCACCAGGTCATACTCACCGGCACCTTTAGCCAGATCGGCCAGTTCGGCGTCGGTAAAGTCACGGTCTGAAATATTTTCAATGACCCGCAGAATCTTCTTCAGGCTGGTTTCATCAAAGCGCTTGCTTAGTCGTCCATACCGCACATGCTGGATATCCTTCAGCCATTCGAAGTAAGAAACAACCACACCACCCGCATTCAGGTAGGTATCAGGTAAGATTAAGGCACCACGTTCTTTCAGGATGTCGTGCGCATCGGCGGTGGTTGGACCGTTGGCGGCCTCGGCAATGATCTTCGCCTTCACATCCGCAGCGTTATCTCCTGTAATCTGGCTTTCCAGAGCCGCAGGAATAAGAATATCACATTCAGCAGTTAATGCATTGTCACGATCTTTGAGCTCTTTGGTATTTTCAAAGCCGATGATAGACCCTGTGTCTTTACGGAATTCCATCAGTTTTTCAATGTCGATGCCGTTTTCATCGTAAATAGATCCTTCAATTTCGGCAACACCTACCAACTTGGCGCCGGCTTCGGTCATGTACTTGGATGCGTGATACCCTACGTTACCCAGACCCTGCACCACAAAGGTTTTTCCTTCAACCCCGGTGTCGAGGCCTATTTTCTCCATGTCCTCTTTGTTATTACAGGCTTCGCGAATCCCGAAATAAACACCCCGGCCGGTAGCTTCCGTTCGTCCGCGGATACCACCCTGCTGGATCGGCTTCCCGGTTACACAAGCCTCAGCATTTAAGTCGTCTTTCATTTGGCGATACGTGTCCAAAATCCACCCCATTTCACGGGCGCCGGTACCGTAATCCGGTGCGGGCACATCCACTCCCGGACCAATAAATCCTTTCTTAATCAGCTCGTAGGTGTAGCGGCGTGTGATTCTTTCCAGCTCGTCTTCCGAATACTCACGGGTACTGATTTTGATACCGCCTTTGGCTCCTCCGAAAGGCACGTCAACAATAGCACACTTGTACGTCATTAAAGCAGCAAGGGCCATGGTTTCATCTTCGTCCACTTTATGGCTGTAACGGATGCCGCCTTTGGTTGGCAGTTTATGGTGGCTGTGTTCTACCCTCCAGCCCTCAACAACTTCGATGGAGCCGTCATCTCGCCGAACGGGGAAAGTAACATGATAGACGGTATTGCAGATTTTGATCTGGGCCAAAATACCTTTGTCGAAACGGGTGTATTTGGCAGCTTTATCAAAGTTCTTGTTAACCTGTTCATAAAATTTATACGTGGACATGTTCCGTGTCTCCTTAGCTAATTTTGAAGTACCTGATGGTCGTAATTATATCACAGAGAAACAAGGATAAGCCCACTCTATTCGGTAAGTGGCAGGGATACATGAAGATGATCGGCAGTGCCGGTGTGCCGAATGGTGTTGAGCCCCATAATTTCGAGGGAGCCGCGGAGCAAAATGTTCCTGAATTCATTACGCCCAATAGTTCTCAGGTCGATGGCATGCACGTACCCGGTTTCCTGTGTATAATGTAGAGAGCGCTGGTTGAGCGGCAGTCCCATAGCCGCATAATCTTCGGGCTGCCGCTGAATGTCGGTGATTACCAGATCATTATCGGCCAGGGTGGTGGTGGCTATCGCTACCCGCAAAATAGGGTGCATCGACCGGTACACCTCGCGGATGTCATTACTTTTCGCGTTAACGGACGAGAGGTACATCACCCCATAAAAACAGAAAGCAAAAACGAGCGCTCCAACACCGCCCAAGCTGAATTTCAACAGCATTTTTTTATTCTCAATCCGCCTGAACAAAAAGAGGATGTAAAAGAGAAGCAGCAGTACAGTAACAAAAACCCCGCCGCCCAGGGACAGCCAGCCGTTCCAGCCGTACGAGAGATTCAGCAAAACAGAGGTTCGGACAAGCAGAAAAAATGGAAGGATAACCAGACCGATGATCATCAAAAGTCCGAACATAATACGGAAGCCGGTGTTTTTCTTTTTTGGGGGTGAACCGGTTGGAGAAGCCGCGGGAGCCGTGCCGCTTTTATCCATATTCAGCAGCCAGTCGATATCTTTTTGGGAAATCTTGTCCATGGCTGCTTGAACGAATTAAATACGCCGGTGTTACATGCTGCGGTACGATCGGCGCAAAAGAAAGGGAAAGCTCTGCAGAATAACGACCAATACGAGGACAATCGGAATAATCTCATACGAGTTCTGATGGATGGCGCTGCTCAGGTTCATCAGGTGATAAGAAAACAAAATGCCGGAGGTAAACAGGGAAAAACCGTAAGCCCAGCTTGCGCGAGTCCAAAGAGAGAAGCTACTTACCAGTGATGCAACCCCTACAATAATAGATGTGCCGAGGGTGAGGGCGGGTAAGTCATTATATTGAAACTCAAAAAGATTCCCGGAAAACTGACCGCTCTGCAGAGAACCTATTAGTTCCACAAACTGGTACAGGCCTACAAGCAGGAAAAAGAGTTGCAGGAACAGGTGAATTCTGCGGTCTTTAAGGGTCATTCGAAAGTAAATTTAGGGTTAGACAGGGCTCTTACTATACCCTAATTCCAAACCCCAAAAATTGTTCCTGCAGAATTCAGATTTCTGAACTATTAAGCCTTTTCGGTCTCCACAAAAATGGGATCATCCTGACGAAAGACATTCACCGTAAATAAAACACCAACCGCACCAACTACCGCATAGAAAGCTGTCCCGGCTAATCCTACTGCTTGTACGATAAAGGTGTCGGCTAATGCTCCGAGCACTCCAAAGGCGAGACTGGGCAGCATGGTCACTCCCCGATCCCGAGTGATAACGCGGCTCAGCCATCCAATTACTAATCCAATGGTGATATAACTTAGTAAATACATGAGGGTCATATGCGCTCCTTTATTTGTTAATATCTATTAAATAAATGGGATGCAGGGGGTATGCGTTCCTTGACGCTTCACAACTTTCCAAAAATTAGTATAGATTCTTCACCTGAAATCCCTAAAAAAAGAACCTCTATGAAAAAACTACTTAGCTCTTCCATTCTTGCTTTACTATTGTTAGTGGGATGCGCCCCAAGCGAAAAAGAAATTTTTGACAAAGCCATGGATATCCATGAAAGGGTCATCACCCTGGATACCCACGTGGATATAAACGTGAATAACTTCACCGAAGAAACCAATTACACCCAGCGGTTAGATACCCAGGTAGATTTGATTAAAATGGAAGAAGGCGGCCTGGATGTGGTTTGGCTGGTTGTGTACACCGGCCAGGATACACTGACGGAAGAAGGCTATGCCGATGCCTATGATAATGCAGACAGCAAGTTTGAAGCCATCCATCGGTTAACAGAAGAAATTGCGCCTGACAAAATCGAACTCGCAACTACTTCTGAGGATGTGAGACGTATAGTTGCTGACGGAAAGAAAGTAGCCATGATTGGAGTGGAGAATGCCTATCCGGTTGGAACCGATCTCTCCAGGATAGAAGAGTTTTACGAGCGCGGGGCCCGATATATGTCCCTTTCTCATAATGGTCACAGTCAGTTCAGCGACTCCAACACCGGCGAGCGCAATGACGAATGGATGCATGACGGCCTGAGTGATTTGGGAAGAGAAGCTATTGCCGAGATGAACCGGCTGGGAATGCTGATTGATATCTCTCATCCCTCCAAAAAAGCAAACATCGAAACGATGAAGTTATCCAAGGCGCCGGTCATTGCTTCGCACTCTTCAGCCAGAGCGATGAATGATGTAAGCCGTAACCTGAGCGATGAAGAACTGATGCTGCTGAAAGAGAATGGCGGAGTGGTTCAAACCGTGGCTTTTCGCAGCTACCTGGATTCCGAAAAACACGCCGCCTGGCAGGATGCCTCGCGCACAGTTCTGGAAGAAGAAGCCGGAAAATTGGGTTTTGAGCTTTTAAATTGGGGTGATATTCGCGAAATGAGCGAAGAAGAACGTGACGAATATATGGAAATGTATCGCACCGCTCAGGATAATGCCGAGCCCCGAATTGTGGAAGAAGTCAACAATATGTACCCGCCGGTTAATGTTGCCGACCTGGTTGACCATGTGGATTATATGGTCGACTTAATTGGGATTGAGCATGTGGGAATCAGCTCTGATTTTGATGGCGGTGGTGGCGTTTACAACTGGATGGATGCCTCCGAAACCTTCAATGTGACGCATGAGCTGGTAAAACGCGGGTATAGTGAAGAAGAAATCGCAATGCTGTGGAGCGGAAATTTACTGCGCGTGCTGGATGAAGCCGAAGCAGTTGCCGCAAAAATTCAAGCCGAAGAAGAGTAGCGAACAACCAACAAGGAACATTGAACTCCCAAAGTTTAATTTTTTCTTTTAACGTTGGGAGTTCCTTATTGGATGTTCAACTGTGGTGAAAACATTAAAGCCAAATTATCTTTTTGCAAAGAAAAGTTAGAAAAAGGTTAATTCCTTTAAACATCCGCCTAATCTTTTTAACTTTACGCTTCATAAAATTCATTTAAACAAAATCATAAAAGAGTGATTGCAGAAGCAGACGTTTCAACCGACGTCAAGATTTTAAAAGCTGACTTAAACAACCCTAAACACGCCTCAGATATAGTCAAGATTGTAGACCTCTTTGCGAGAGATCCTATGGGGCAGGATGAACCGCTGGACGAGGAAGTCCGCGTTGATATGATCGCAGAGATGAAAAAAGTACCCACCACCATGACCTACATCGCCTATGCCAGCGATAAGGCGTTGGGCATTGTAACCTGTTTTGTAGGATTTTCAACCTTTACGGCCAGCAAGGTATTCAAAATTCATGATGTTGCCGTTCACCCCGATGCACGCGGGATGGGAATCGGAACCATGATGCTGGAAAACATTGAGGAAGAAGCTCAGGAAATGGGCTGCTCCAAAATTACCCTCGAAGTGCGGGAAGACAATCCGGCACGACGCCTGTACGAGAAACAAGATTTTGAGTATGGCGATCCAAAGTGGTACTTCATGACGAAGAATTTGAACTGATATTCTGATATCAGCCTAAAACTTCAAAGCCTCTTCTTAGCGGAAGAGGCTTTTTTTGTTTGAAGGTTTTTCCCATATTCATTCGCCATTGTATTCACTTGCACTTAAACGAATGAAAAGATTACTGATACTGATTGCCGGAAGCCTGTTGTTGGCATCCTGCGCCAAAGAACATACCGGCCATCCTTTTAAGGTAGAGTTGAATTTGAAGGAAAACACCGGGCAGGTTCCCCCGTTGCTAGCCATATCAATGGGAGGGGGATTTATTTTTGAACCTGAATACCCGGGAGAGCCTGCCGATATTCCCGAAGGACTTCAAAATGGGGAGATCTTTCATGGCATCATTGATCTGTATCAATATGTGAGCCAGGGACATGCAGCCGGTTTTATCAACAATTCCATTTTTCAGAGAAATAGTGCGCTGATAGATTCTGTGGCCATTACGGATGAATGGGTCGACGTTATTATTACCGTAGCTGTTGGCGAAGACGAACAGGGTAAACCTGTGGTATATGTTGAAGGCAAAGATGGAAACTTTTTGGATGAGCCGATTTATTTTGAACCCACAACGGTTGAGTTTCAGGATCAGGTTTTTAACGTTATGGAGGCTGTAGTTCCTGCTCCCTTTGAATATTTTAACGGAGAAGAAACGGTATGGCATGAGGGAAAGGCCAGCCTCATGTACCTTTCTGATTCCTCACCATCCGAAAGCCTGCAGCTTTTTTACCACAAAATCAGGATGGGCACGTGGACCGTAAATGATCAAACTTTCGATGTCCTTCTTTCCAAAGATAGTGCTCCTCCCTACAGAAAAGAATTATACACTTATTTGTATATAGACCTGGATGAAGACGGAAAATTTGACGTGATGCCGGACGGCATGGAAGCTTATCCCGTTACCGAACCTTTTAACATAGCCGGCGAGAGCTGGAAGATCACTGATATTGCCATCGATGGAAGTTCTGTAACCATTGATGTATCCGAAGAAAAAGTAGATCCCAAAGTCGCACTTCGTCCCGGAACAGAAGCTCCTGATTTCACCGCCCAAACGGTAAGTGGAAGAGAGATTAGCCTGAAGGATCTTCGTGGTAAATACGTGATGCTTGATTTCTGGGGAACCTGGTGCGGTCCCTGTATTGATGCCCTGCCTGTTTTAAAGCAAGCCTATGAGAAATTCGGCGGATCTGATTTCGAGATTATAGGAATAGCCAATGAAGTAAGGGCCGATCCGTTTGAGGACTTCCTGGATCAGGAAAACATAACCTGGCCACAGATTCTGGAGATCTATGAAGAGAACAACACCGTTCAGGAACTGTATTCGGTCAACGCCTACCCAACCTACTACCTGATTGATCCGGAAGGTGAAATCGTGGAGTACGGGATGGCGCTGTCTGAAGAAAACCTCTTGGAAACGTTGGGAAGGTATTTGAACTGATCAGGCTACCGTTATGACTGAGTATTATTTTTACGTCTTTTACCCCTAAAAACAGTTAAATCAACACTAATTTGTAACATTTATCATTTTTTTACTCTTGTGTATGCAAGCAGTTAATAAATGACCGGTCATAGATAGTTAGCTAACTCTTAATTGCTGTGTTATAAAAAGAACACCAATTAACAGAGGTAATCTATGTCAAGTACTATGTTAAAAAAGCTAAGCTCTTTATTAATTATCGGGGCTTTAGTCGTCACAGGATGTGACCAAACAACAAGTGTAAATAAACAAGACGAACTCACCAAGGAAGAGAAAGCCGAACAAATTCTGGCTAAACAGAATCAGCCTATCGATGGCCAATACATTGTGGTTTTTAAAGAAGAAGGCAATGAAAGAAGGATGGCCAAGGCTCAGCGGGCGCAGCAGGTTCAGCGGAAAATTGACGCCGTTTCCACCGATAACAATATCCCTCAGGAAAAGATCAGAAGCACCTATAAATATTCTGTCAGTGGTTTCACTGCCGAACTGGACGATGACCAACTTAATGCGTTGAGAAATGATGAACGCGTTGATTACATCGAGCAGGATAGAATTGTGATCTTGTCTCCTCCTAAAGCTACACAGTCATTTTGGTGCATTTATTTCGGAATCGGCTGTGATTATGGCGGCGGAGATCCTCAGGTTACCCCTTACGGCATCAACCGTGTAGGTGGTTCTGTTGACGGATCCGGTTTAACGGCCTGGGTTCTTGATTCCGGCGTGGATCTGGACCATAACGACCTGAATGTAAACACGCAAATGAGTACTTCTTTTGTAACTACGGAAAGCTCTGCTGATGACGGTAACGGACACGGAACCCACGTAGCCGGAACCATTGCGGCTTTAGATAATGACATTGATGTGGTAGGTGTAGCTGCAGGTGCAAGCGTTGTTGCCGTAAAAGTATTAGATAGCAACGGAAGCGGAGCTTATTCCGGTGTAATTGACGGAATCGATTATGTGGCCGCTAACGGATCATCCGGTGATGTAGCCAACATGAGTTTAGGAGGAGGAACTTCTCAGGCTGTGGATGATGCGGTAAGAAACGCAGCGGATAACGGAATCATGTTTGCCCTTGCTGCCGGTAACGACGGCGCCGATGCCAATAATTCTTCTCCGGCCCGGGTTGAGTACAACAATGTATGGACCGTTTCTGCCATCGACAGCAACGATAATTTCGCCTCTTTCTCTAACTACGGAAACCCACCGATTGAATATGCCGCACCCGGTGTGGATGTTGAATCCCTTTGGAGAGACGGCGGTGTGAATACCATCAGCGGTACGTCTATGGCAACCCCTCATGTGGCCGGTGTATTACTGGTAACCGGAGGCAACCCTGTTGCTGATGGAACAGCCAACGGCGATCCTGACGGAACACCCGACCCAATCGCAACTCATTAAGAGCAATAGTAGCTCCTAAACATACGAAAGCCCCGCGCATAAACTATGTGCGGGGCTTTTTCTATATACTCTTTTCAATATGACTCGCAATCTGCTCGGCATGCACGCGCGAGTTTTCAATGAATAAGCGGCTGGTATCCATTCCTCCGCAAACAACGCCGGCCACGTAAACACCTTTCCGGCTGGTTTCCAGGCTGTCCTCATCGTGAACAGGCATGCATTTTTCATCATCAGTAAGCTCAACTCCCAAACTTTCCATCAGCTCATAGTTGGGGTGATAGCCGGTCATCGCAAGCACAAAATCATTTTCGATGGTGACCTCACCATCCGGTGTGGTGATGACGACTTCTTTCTCCCGGATTTCCTTCACCTCTGAGTTAAAGAAACAAGGGATCTCCTCATTCTTAATCCGGTTTTCGATGTCCGGTTTTACCCAATATTTTACTGAAGGTTTGATTTGGTCGTACTTCAACAGCATGGTTACATCGGCACCGCTTCTCCAGCATTCCAGGGCTACGTCGGCACCGGAATTACCACCGCCAATCACCAGCACTTTTTGCCAGGCATAGGGATGAGGTTCATCATAATAATGCTTCACTTTAGGGAGATCTTCGCCCGGCACGCCCATCATATTGGCCTGACCATAAAAGCCGGAAGCTACAATTACTTTCTCCGCTTTATACTCATCTTTATCTGTTTTTACGGTGAAGTTTCCGTCTTCCCCTTCCATCGATGTTACTGTTTCGTACAGGTTGACGGGCAGTTCATAGTGCTCGGCTACCCGGCGGTAATATTCAAGGGCTTCAGCTCGGGTAGGTTTTGATCCGTGAGAAATAAACGGCACGTTCCCGATTTCCAACTTATCCGATGTGGAAAAGAACGTCATGTTGGTCGGGTAGTGGTACAGTGAGTTAACCAGGCAACCGCGTTCAATTATTTTAAAAGGTATGTTTTTTTCCTGAAGTGCAATTCCGGTTGCAAGCCCAATCGGGCCCGCACCTATTATGATAACCATATCCGTTTTTGTAGTTATAAGTTTGAGTAAGTAAGTGAATGTTCCAAACAGCCCAAAGATACGAATCGTTTAACTCTTAGATAGGCTGCCGTTTTTCAAATTATAATTGCAGGAACTTTCCCGGATGAAGTATCTTTGATTCACTGAACTCTCTAAAATTCAACCTGATTAATGCTTCGATTTTTCCAATTCTCCCTTCTGTCTCTTTTTCTGATCATGATTTCACCTTCGGCTCTTCAGGCTCAATTACTAAATGTGGAAAGCGTTCGCTCTGATGCCGATTCTGCCGGCTGGTACGGGCAGCTGAATTTTAACTTATCGCTGAGCCAGTATAACGACCGCGTGCTTCAGTTTACCAACAAAGCTAACCTGTCCTATTTTTCTGACCATCATGCATACCTGTTTTTGAACAATCTGAAGCTGGTTAACCTGGATGGCGCTTCCGTCATAAGCAGCGGGTACAGTCACCTGCGCTCTACGTTTAATCGCGAGAACCGTTTTTCACCTGAAGTGTTTTTCCAATATCAGTACAACAATAACCTGGGACTTCAGAATCGTTTTTTGGGCGGAACCGGATTTCGATACACGCTGTTTGATGGGGACAACTGGACAGGGAGCTTTTCAACCGGACTGATGGCTGAGTACGAACAATGGCAGGAGGACCGTGCGCCGGCTATCGACAACAGGTTCATCAAAAGCACCAGTAATCTATCCCTTCGGGGAAATCTCAACTCCCAAACCACTTTCCTGCTGATCGGTTATTACCAGGCCCGTCCCAATCAGTTTTTTCAGGCCCGCTCTATTCTGGAAACGCAGCTTCAGGTCAAAATCACTCAGCGTATTTCGCTGAGTGTGCAGTTCTCAGCTGCTTATGATGCCGACCCGGTCATCGATATCCCCAACTGGACATATGAACTAAGCAACGGCCTGATCATAAAACTTTGACGGCTTTCTCCTTCTGGTTCTTGGTCTTTTTCCCCAATGGAAAGTGATTACACAGGAGCATAAAATGAAGGAATCAAAAATTCTTAAAGGATGACGCAAAATAGCTCCGCCCTTCAGGGCGGGGTATTGAAATCAAAAAGAGAAAACCCAAGTATCAGTAGGTTAAAAGGCCTGTTGTTTCCGCAGGGTTGGGCTCACCATCTCTTTACAGAACGATTTGCCAAAGCTTCGGAAACAGCTTTAGCTTTTATCAATAATGGGGCGAAGCTTGGTTCTTTCTCTTATTCTACCCCGCCCTGAAGGGCGGAGCTATATATTTCTGATTCGAATAGAATCTGAAAATTTATGAAAGAGCTGAGCGGACTAAAACATCGAGAAGAACCTCCAAGCGTCCGAAAGACCTTGGAGCGTTCGCTATAATTAAAGGGGCACATCCCCGCAACGCTTCCAGGACCTGCAGTCGCTGGAAGATTGCTCCGATTGAGCCTGGTTTTAACATGACATGTTAGTTGATAAAAAGGCTCTTCAGGAATGATCCAGCCATTGCAAAATCACCCGGAACAGCCAGTCCTTGGGAGAGCTTAAAAAACCGACATGACCGCCTTCATCCGTAAAGCAGGTTCGGATATAGGAATTAGCCTCCATCACGCCAAAAGGAGCAAACTCGAACGGACAAAGCGTATCTTCTTTACTGTGAATAACCAGCAGGTCGGTTTTCACATCACCATAAAAATGCTTGCTCGAACATTGATGGTAATAGTCGTCGGCATCCTTAAACCCGTGCAGTTTGGCAGTTACCTGATCATCAAATTCATAAACTGAGGAACCGTTGAATTCCGGCATCTCCATTTTTTGCCGTTTCTTTTCCAGCTTCTGCACCAACGTGTTCAAAAAATTAATTTCGTAAAGTCGATTAAATCCCTGGTTCAGCCTCAGCGACCCCTCCTTCAAATCGTAGGGAGGAGAGACGGCAGCTGCCCGCTCAACCCGGCTTTGATCACCCTCTTCACCCAGGTATTTGACCAGCGCATTTCCACCCAGCGAGAAACCCACCGCATAAATATCTTTATTGGGAAAGTTATCCGAAATCCATTTAAAAAACGTTCGGTAATCTTCGGTTTCACCGGAATGATAGAATCTCGGGCGGTTATTCATTCGGCTCCCGCATCCCCGAAAATTCAATGCTACTGATGAAAACCCCGCTTTTTTTAACTCTGCCATCAGGTTGGCGATGTAGTAGCGGTCGGTAGATCCTTCCAGTCCGTGAAACAGCGCCACTACCGGTTTGTCTGTATCCTGAATGCAGGTATCCACTTCCAGAAAATCCCCATCGGGAGTGTCGATCTCCATTCGCTGATGCGATGGCTTTTTAACTTTCGAAAACTGTGAAGCTACAATGGTATGCACATGAACATTCCACGCCCACCAGGCAGGCTTAAACGGCTCAAGGGAGATGCTCTTCTTTTTTTGTTCAGGCATGATGAATGATTTCCGGGCAAAACTATACAGAAATGAGGACGGATTCCATTTCCGATTTTCAGTCAACCCCAGCTTACCCTATATTCGGACTCAAATTTATTCCTATGGCAACATCCCTCACACCAATAGAATACATACGAAGCGTTTTGGCCATTGTGGTATTCTTTATCATGTTTGCCATTTCCACGCCATTGATTACCCTTTTGCTGCTGCTCTCTTTCGGGAAGGCAACGAATTTTGTGGTAGAAAACTTCGGCCCCTTTATCGCTTACCCGGTTCTATGGACACTCGGCATCAAGTTCAATGTCGTCCAGCATGGGGAGCCGGTTGAACCACCGGTGATTTACACCATTAACCACAGCTCCACCCTTGACCTGGTGACCATGATTGCGCTCGGACTTCCACACATCCGTTTTGTGGCAAAATGGGAGCTACAGTACAATCCGCTGTTTTTTATTGTGGGAAGGCTAACCGGACAGGTATTCATTCAGCGTAAAAAAAGTGATAAAGCCATCAAGCGCATTCAAAGTGCCTACGATCGGCTTAAAAGGGATAAACTTTCCATTATGGTTGCCCCTGAAGGTTCACGAAAACATCCCGGTATTATAGGTCCGTTTAAAAAGGGAGCTTTTCACATGGCTATCGACCTCGGCTTTCCCATTGTCCCCATCTACTTTGACGGAAATCAGGAGCTGAGTCTCGGCGGTTCTTTGCTGTCTAAAAGCGGAACCATAAATGCCCACATTCACAAACCGGTGGATACTTCTGACTGGAAGCGGGAAACACTGGATGAGCATATTGACGAAGTCAGAAATATGTACCTTGAATGGGCCGGAGTGGAAGAGTAGCTATTTCGGCTCCAGGTACTGAAGGCTGAACCAATCTTTTTCATCGGTCCATACTTTCTTCACTTCAAACCAGGGAGATACGATTTCACCAAACTCCTCCAGGGTGTATTTATGAGAGTTTTCGGTGTGAATGCATTCACCTTTCCTGAAAGATATACACGTTCCGTTGACTACCACCTCATGATCTTCCTTGCAAACCAAATGCATTTCGATGCGGCTTTCTTCTTCATTCCAAATCGCTTTGTGATCGAACAGGTCCGGGTCAAAATCTGTGCCTAATTCCCGGTTTATATGACGGAGTATATTCCTGTTGAATGCAGCCGTAACCCCTTTCGAATCGTTATAAGCGGCAAGCAATACCTCTACTTCTTTTTTAAGATCAACTCCAATCAGAAAAGCTCCTTCCCGGCCAACAATATCAGCAACCACAGCGAGAAATCGATCTACAGTGTCTCTCTTAAAATTCCCAATGGTCGATCCCGGGAAAAACACCACCTTTCTGCCCTCAGGTAATGAATCGGGTAAGTTTATAGAATGGGTGTAATCTGCCTGCAGGGGCTCGATGGTGATTTCCGGAAATGCTTTTTGCAACTCGGATGCTACGCTAAACAGATATTCCCCGGAAATATCGATGGGAATGTAGCCGGCTATGTTGTTCAGGCCTTTCAGCAAGATCCGGGTTTTATCACTGCTTCCGCTGCCCGGCTCAATCAAAATAACTTCATCGCCCAAATGGCACCCGATTTCCTCTACGTTCTGCTTCAGGATATCCCGTTCTGTCCGCGTTGGATAATATTCCTCCAGCTCCGTAATCTCATCAAATATTTTTGAGCCTCTTTCATCATAAAAATATTTACTGGGCAGTGATTTCTGAGGCCCGGTCAATCCATACAGCACTTCATCCCGCATAGATTTCCGCTCTTTAACTTTGGTCATTTATTTCTGTAGCTATTTCTCTGATACATTCCTCTAACAGATGTCTCAATCCAATCATTTATTACGGAGCAATTTATTTTGCAAGCCGGATTCCACTAAACTGCCAGCGGGCATCCGCATGGAAAAAATTTCGGTAGGTCTTACGGATATGGGTTTGAGAAGTGGCACAAGATCCGCCTCTTAACACATATTGATTGGCCATGAATTTCCCGTTGTATTCCCCAAGGGCACCCGGCAGTGGTTTGTAGTTGGGATAGGGAGCATACGCACTCATCGTCCATTCCCATACATCTCCATACATCTGCTTCAGCTTTTCAGGGGAGTTTTCCGGAGCTGTGGGATGAAAGTTTCCGTCTTCCACAAAGTTGCCTTTTACCGGCAAATCACCGCAAGCATGTTCCCATTCCTGTTCGGTGGGAAGGCGCACTCCCTTCCAGCGGGCAAAAGCATCTGCTTCGTAGTAGCTGATATGGGTAACCGGCTCATTCGGGTCAACCTCCCGGGCTCCGGTTAAGGTAAACTGCATCCATTTGCCCTCCCGCTGAAACCAGTAAAGCGGAGCCTTCCACTCGTTATTTTTCACGGCCGACCATCCCTCATCCAGCCATAACTCAGACCGTGAATAACCACCGTCGTTCATAAACTCCAGATACTCGCCGTTGGTGATGAGCCGGTCGGCCAGCTCAAAATCCTGTACCAGCGTTCGGTGCCGCGGGTGTTCATTATCATAGGTAAATTCTCCGCCGGCGTTACCGATCTCGGTAATTTGTTCTTCGAACGGAACCCAGTTGATGGGTTCGGCTTCCGGCAGCGACTTATGATCTCCTTCCCGGTACTTCGGCAACAGCGGATTCTGCCCGAGCATATACTTCAGATCCGTCAGTATAAGTTCCTGATGCTGCTGCTCGTGATGAATACCAATTTCAATAACTTTAGCCGCTTCCTTCCAGGTTTTTTCTGTAGCCGACTCAATAAACTCTTCCAGCTGTTCATTCACATATTGCCGGTATTCAAACACTTCCTTAACGGTTGGGCGTGACAATACTCCTCGTTTCGCCCGCGTAAACGGAACCCCGGTTTGGAGATAATAGGAGTTAAAGAAATAGGCGTATTGGGGGTGAAGGCTTTCAAAATCCTCATCAAACTTTTCGAGTACAAAGGTTTCGAAAAACCAGCTGGTGTGGGCCAGATGCCATTTGGTGGGGCTGGCAAACTCCGAAGCCTGAATCACAAAATCCTCTACTTCCAGTGGCTCGCAGAGGTACAGGCTAAAAGACCGGACGGTTTTAAAATGCTGTAGAAGGTGGGCTTTGGAAAGGCGGGAATCAGTGCTCTCTGATATAGATTCCTGGGTAGTTGTGGTCATCGCTAATACGTGTTCTGTTCGGCTTTACAGAATGTAGCGAATGAAAATGAAAGCCAAAATTTTAGTTTTATTACTTATCGCGATAAAAATAAATCTTCTTATTGTCTGCGTCCCTTCGGCTTTTCACCTTAAAATCATTCTTCTTTCCAAATTGATAAACGGCCGTCCTCATGGAGTTGATGTTCTTCTCGTTCGTATAGCTGACTTCTACCGCCTGTCCGCCGGGCTTCAGCTTTTCAATGGCATCCAGCAGGGGCTTGAATTTCGAGGTTCTTTTCTTAGACGACTTTACATTCGACCGTTTTACAAATTTAATATCCATGAGTGATCCGCTTTTTTAAAAATATCTATACAAATAATTATAATGATTTATTCGGATAGATAGAATTCCACTTTTCACATCCTTGTAAATTTCACCTGTTTTTTGAAATTATTTTTTGGTGCACTTCACTTTCTACTTAAAAAACAATTCAGAATCTTATCTTTTTTAATTCGGTTCAGGCAATTCTGTTAAGATGTTTAAATGATTCTTACATCCAAAAAAAAGGAGGCCTCTTTGGGCCTCCTTTTATATTATAATTTTATGAAGATTAGTTATTCGGCCACTCAGCCCAGTTACTGCAGTGTCCTCCTTTATCTGTTCCTTTCAGTTCTCTTTGAGGTCCGGTATAACCTGCGTTCATTACGGCTAATGGAGCAGCTTTAAACTTGCCGTTTTTTGTGATAAACAATTTACCAAAATGGGCCTGACTTAATCCATGACCTGCTTCATGAAGAGCAACTGTTTCAAGGTCAACACCAGAACCATCATTAGTCCATGCATAATTTGGATCGTAATAGATCTCTCTGAAGGCCACATCACTTTTTCCATTGTTATCTATATCAGTAGGGCCGTCAGGTCCAACAAATACTAAAGTAAATGCAACTCCTAAAATACCTCCCCCAAAATTAATGTCTCTGAAGCCGGCATGCTGTACATCTGCAAACACAAATGGACTACCCCCTAACCCATTCAGAAAGGCGATGTAACCTATATCAAGGCCAAAATCAGCATTTTGCGAAAGTGAAAGGTCAGAGCATGACTGCGAATCCCATGTTCCCATTGCACTTTGAATGGAATTAGTGGCAGCCGCAGCAGTTAACCCGCCAAAGAATGGTACCGCATCTCCGGTTTGGTCAATTGCGTATGTGATATCATCATTCGCTAACGGAATCGGGCCGTTATTGCTCCAAGTTCTTCTTGCGTCATTAGGCACAAAATCTGCACCAAGCTGTTTGTTACCAACATCTTTGGCGATAACAGTATTTCCAACTTCACCGCTACCCTCTGCTGTTATATACTCAGCCATAAGTACACGGTAGTTCTGCTCCTTTATGGCCATATAATCATTCATTGAATCCATGATATCAGCAAGGCTGACTTCATCACTTAACGTTTGCCCCGGATTGTTGAGGGCTTTTCCCTTATAAGTTATGGCTGGTTCATCCAGCGAGTTATTTGTTTCAGTGACCTGATTTTCACACCCTACAAATATCATAGACATAATTAGGGCCACTGCAAGTAAATTGATCGATCTTTTCATATTAATCCCCGTTAGGTTATTTTTTTTAAACCCATCACTAATTTGATTTTCAAATCATGAAGACTACAGTAGGACCAATTTAATCGCTTACCTCTTATAGTCAATGGTGGCCCTAAATTCTAATGTTTGCTTAAAGCTACAAACAATCACAAATCCGGGGAGGAGGAAGACTTAGAAGTATGGGCTCTATGCCATTTCGTAATATTTGAGGATGAGAAGAATGGCTAAAACAAAAAAAGCCTCTCAATATTGAGAAGCTTTTTGATGTGGGCGATGAGGGACTCGAACCCCCGACCCCCTCGGTGTAAACGAGGTGCTCTGAACCAACTGAGCTAATCGCCCGACTTGTTCGAAGGGCGACAAATATAAGAACATTTCAATCTCTGACAAAGAAAAAATACACCCTATCTTGATTTATTAGTTAACACTGTTAACTTATGGGTTCAATCAGAGGCTGATTTTATGCAAAATAACACAAAACATTCATCGGTTGCCGTTCTTGTAGATGGCTGCCGAATCCCTTTTCAACGCTCAGGAACCAACTATAATGACCTGATGGCTTACGATCTCGGTCGCATGGCCATCGAAGGGCTGCTCGCACGAAACGCCGTAGACCCTTCTGTAATAGACCGGGTGATTATGGGAACGGTTATACAGGAAGTGAAGACAAGCAACGTGGCCCGCGAAAGTGCCCTCGGGGCCGGCATCCCGAATTCGGTGCCGGCTTTCACTACAACGATGGCATGTATCTCATCAAACCAGGCCATCACCAGCGGCGTCGATTTGATACGATCGGGACAGGCAAAGATTATTCTTGCCAGCGGAACCGAAACCATGTCCGACATCCCGGTTCGGTTCAAAAAGAAATTTCGCCAAAAAGTACTGGAGGCGCGAAAGTATAAGTCGCCACTGGATTTCCTGAAGTTCTTCAAAGGACTGGGCTTCAAAGATTTTTTGCCTGAACTTCCTGCTATTGCCGAGTTTTCAACCGGAGAAGTGATGGGCGAAAGTGCCGATCGCATGGCTGCCCGTTTTGGAGTGAGCCGTGAGGATCAGGATGAATATGCTTTACGATCTCACCAACTCGCAGCCAAAGCAACCCGGGAAGGCTTACTGGATGAAGAGCTGATTCCAGCCAAAGTCCCACCAAAATTTAATGTGGTAGAACATGACAACGGGTTCCGCAATGACACCTCGATGGAAAAGCTCGGTAAACTTCGGCCGGCTTTCATTAAACCTCATGGTACCGTTACTGCAGGAAATTCTTCTTTCTTAACGGATGGCGCTTCCGCCAGCTTTATTATGGAGGAGCAGACCGCTCTCGAGCTTGGCCTGAAACCAAAAGCGTATATCCGTGAGTATAATTTTGTTTCCCAGGATCCGGGTGAAGAACTGCTGCTCGGTCCGGCCTATGCCATCCCCAAAGTGCTGGATGCAATGAAACTTGAACTTGGCGACATGGATGTCATCGAACTTCATGAGGCTTTTGCCGGACAGGTTCTATCCGTCCTCACCGCGCTGAACTCAGACACCTTCGCCAAAGAATCTCTGAACCGGAATCAAAAAGTAGGTGAAATTCCTATGGACAAGCTAAACACGCTGGGAGGCTCCCTTTCTTTAGGGCATCCGTTTGGAGCCACCGGCGTGCGGCTTGTAACAACCGCCGCCAACCGCCTGATTCGTGAAGACGGGACTTTTGCACTGGTCTCAGCCTGTGCCGCCGGCGGACAAGGGCATGCGGTGGTGTTGGAGAGGTATGCTGATTAAATCTCAAGCTCCAAACTTCAAAGTTCAGGCAGGCATTTATGACCTCTTTTGTTTTCTCCTTGGCAAGGAGAAAGACGCGTTAATAAACCAAATAACCATGAATGAGTATCAAGATTATTATACACCCCGAATAAGCCTCTCCTTGCGAAGGAGAGGTTTGGTGAGGTCGAAGTATGGGGCTTTGAGTTCTGAACTATCCGTAATTGAATTTTAAGAACGATGTAAATGAATTATACAATGGAAGCCTTAGCTATCGACCTCCTCTGTCTCCTCCTTCATAAGGAGGAGGACTCGTTGATAAATCTAAAAACCATGAATAAGTATCAAGATTATTATACACCCCGGATAAGCCTCTCCTTGCGAAGGAGAGGTTTGGTGTGGTCGAAGTATGGGGCTTTGAGTTCTGAACTATCCGTAATTGAATTTTAAGAACGAAGTAACTGAATTACACAACTCAAACCTTAGCTACCGACCACCTCTGTCTCCTCCTTAACAAGGATGAGGACTCGTTGATGAAACTTAGAATTATGAATAGATATCGAAGCAATTATAAAGCCCGGAAAAAGTCTCTCCTTGCGAAGGAGAGATTTAGAGAGGTCGAAGTACAAGGGTTTGAGTTTCGGACTGTCCAAAATTGAATCAATTAACTCATGAGCCTTAAGAATCCCAGAAACACCAAAGACCTTCGGCGGAGCCTTCGCAAGAATATGACTGAGGCTGAAGCAATTCTCTGGGAAAGACTGCGCGGAAAGAAACTTGGAATTCGGGCAAGGCGACAGTATGGAATCGGGCCTTATGTTTTGGACTTTTATATCCCAAAATTTAACCTGGCAATAGAGGTGGACGGGAAGATTCACTTAAATCAGGAAGTGAAAGAAAAGGATATAAACAGAGATGCTTTTTTGAAAAGAAATGGAATTGAAGTTATAAGGTTTAAAAATGAAACAGTGTTAGATAATATTGAAGAGGTTATTTCAGAACTTAAAAAAAGGATAGAGGATAAATCAGGATAAGAAACTGTAGTTAACATTCCCGACCTCTTTTGTTTTCTCCTTGGTAAGGAGAAAGACGCGTTGATAAAATTCTAAACTATGAAAAAGCATCAAAACCATTATCAACCCCGAACAAAGTCCTCTCCTTGCGAAGGAGAGGATTTAGGTGAGGTCGGAGTGTGGGGCTTTGAGATCTGAACTATCCGTAATTGAATTTTAAGAAACGATGTAGATGAATTATACAACTTAAGCTTTAGCTTACGACCCCCTCTGTCTCCTCCTCAATAAGGAGGAGGACTCGTTAGCTATTGATTTTACTGTAAATTGAATAAGGAAGAAACCCTTTATAAACCGACGCCATGAGCTACCTACACATAACACATAAAGATTCCGTTGCCATCATCACGCTGGATTTACCCGGCGAAAAAGTGAATAAACTCAACGAGTCGATGATGGACGAGTTCTCGGAATTCCTTGATGAGCTTGAACAAAATGATGACCTGAAGGGAGCGGTTCTTATTTCCGGGAAGAATGATAATTTCATCGCCGGTGCAGATATCGACATGTTTCAGGCCCGGGATACGGCCGAAGAGATTGAGCAGCTCAGCAAAGACGGGCATAAGATCCTCAATCGTATTGCCGGTTTTTCCAAGCCCATAGCCGTGGCTGTTCATGGAAGCTGCATGGGGGGCGGACTGGAGCTCTCTCTCGCTTGCCATTACCGGGTATGTTCGGATAGCTCAAAAACGGTTTTTGCCCTGCCTGAAGTTAAGCTCGGCATTCTTCCCGGTACCGGAGGAACGCAAAGGCTGCCCCGCTTAATCGGCATACAAAATGCTCTTCCCTATATGCTGACCGGGAAAAATATATATACCCGTCAGGCTAAGCGCATGGGGTTGGTGGATGAAATGACTCATAAAGACGCCATCGAAAAAGCTGCGATTAAGGGCGTGCATAAAATATCGGACGGCAAGTTTGACCGAAAAGATAAACGGCCGTTTCTGCATAAACTTTTGGAGGGAAATCCGCTGGGTCGAAAAATCATCTTTTCCCAGGCCCGAAAGAAAACGGCAGGGCAAACCAAAGGGAACTACCCGGCCCCTCCTAAGATCATTGATGCCGTTGAATATGGATACAAGCATGGCCTCAAAAAAGGACTGGAAAACGAGACCGTTTTATTTGGTGAATTGGGCGCAACGCAGGAATCCCGAAACCTGGTGAACCTCTTTTTTGGAATGAACGCATCCAAGAAAGTACCGAATCCAGATTTGGTCCGGGAAGTCAAAAAAATCGGGGTTCTTGGGGCAGGACTCATGGGTTCCGGGATTGCTGAAGTGAGCATCGACAAAGGCGATTATCGCGTACTCCTGAAAGACCAAACTATAGAAAACGCCGTTGAAGGCGAGAAGGAAATCTGGAAATCCTTAAATGAAAAAGCTCAGAAGAAAATCATCTCTGAATTTGAGCGGGACAAAACCGCCAGCCGTGTCACCGGTGTGGATTCCTACGATGGATTCAGCTCTGTTGACTTAGTGATTGAGGCGGTATTCGAAGACCTGGAACTCAAACAGAACATCGTCCAGCAAATCGAGTCGAGTAGTCCCGACTATACTATTTTTGCATCCAACACTTCTTCGCTGCCTATTTCAAAGATAGCCGAGGGGGCTCAACGGCCGGAGAATATCATTGGGATGCATTACTTCTCACCGGTTCAAAAAATGCCCCTGCTCGAAATCATAACCACCGACCAAACGGCCGATTGGGTTACGCAGACCGCCTATCAGGTTGGGGTGAATCAGGGCAAAAATGTAATTGTCGTAAATGACGGCCCCGGTTTTTATACCACACGCATTCTGGCTCCGTATATGAATGAGGCATTGGTGCTGCTGGAAGAAGGAGCGTCCATCGAGTTCCTCGACAAAATCATGAAAGACTATGGCTACCCGGTCGGGCCGATGGCACTGCTGGACGAAGTCGGCTTTGATGTGGGTGCCCATGTAGCTGAAACAATGGGACCGAAGTTTGCCGAGCGCGGCGTCGAGTCGTCCAACAAAGCAGATGAACTCCTGGACGCCGGGTATCGCGGCCGTAAAAACAAGCGTGGCATGTACAAATACAACTCTGGCAAAAAGAAAGAAGTAAACACCGAGATTTATGAGTACTTCGGAGGCTCAAACCGAACCAATCCCGACAAAGAAACAGCCCAACAGCGCATGGCTTTAACCATGATCAACGAAGCCGCCTGGTGCCTCGAAGAAGACATCCTGAAATCTCCGGAAGACGGTGACCTCGGTGCCATTCTCGGGCTTGGATTCCCGCCCTTCCTTGGCGGCCCTTTCCGCTACATCGACCAAACCGGTATCCAGAAAGTGGTAGATCAGCTCAATGAGTTCACCGAAAAATTCGGCCCAAGATTTAAACCTGCCCAAATTTTGGTGGATCATGCCAAAGAGGGGGAGAAGTTTTATGGGGAGTGAGAAGCAACAAAAAAAAATAAAGCCGGGCATTTCAAACCCGGCCTTCAGAAGGACATAACTAAATCAAGTTATGCTGGTTAGTAAGTGCTCACCCAAAAACCCACTTTGATATCCTTTGCATAAGATCATGCTGCAGAAAATTATTTTATGAGCGTCATTCTTTTGGTTTCAATAAAACTTCCCGCCTTCAATTGATAAATATAAATACCGCTTGAAAGGTTAGAGGCATCAAACTTAACCGTATGTTCTCCGGCGGACTTCTGCTGATTAATTATTGAGTAAACTTCTCGTCCTGTCATATCATAAACACGAAAACTTACGGCAGCAGCATTAGGAAGCTGGTATGTAATTTGGGTAGTTGGGTTAAAAGGATTAGGGTAGTTTTGGGATAGGGAAAATTCTGTGGGTATTTCCTCTATTGATTCTGAAGATGTTATAATGTCATCTACAACGATTACGATTTTTGCTTCTGCAGTCCCTCCATCTAAATCCGTGACTTTAAGAGTAAATAATACTTCTCCAGTATAATCAGGAGCTGTAAAGGTTAAAGACTTATCAGTTGCAGAAAACTGCACATCAATTTCTTCTGGATTGAGCGTGTAATCAAAAGATAAATCAGAAAACCTATCCTCCACATCACCTACTAAATCACCATACACAAATTCATATTCTTCTCCGCTTTTAAAGCGTACTGTATCTGGAATTTCGACAAAATATGGGAGGTCATTTACGGCAGTAATTGTAACTTCAACAACACTATTAATAGTTTCTCCGCCTTCATCAGAGGCTGTAATCATTATTTCTTCAGACCCGTAAACATTCTCTATCGAAGAAAGAATTAGATCAGAATCAGATATGGACACTTCAACAACTTCTAGTTCGCCTTGAATGTCATAAACTAGTGTTTCGGATTCATGATCACCGAATACACTATCTAAATTCACGACGCTTTCCACTCCAAAATCTTCAAATAAAGTGAGAGGGCCAATTGCATTTTGTATAAAAGGAGGTTCGTTTTGTTTTTCAGTTGTAATAAAATTAAAGGTGCTGGACCAACCCGAAGTTGTATTTTCCGCAAATGCTCTGACCCTCCAGTAATAACGAGTATCAAAATCAAATCCCTTAAAAGTAACCGAAGTGTCGGAAGCAGAAGCATTTTGTTTAACCAGAGAGCCAAAATTAATGTTTTCAGAAACCTGAATTTCATATTCTATTGCATGTTCGGCACTCCTCCAGGTGAATGTAAGGGCTGTATCTAAGTTCGTACTATTGTTTGAAGGGCTCAGAAGAGAGGGAGTCCCAGCCTCTGCACTCCCCGTAGTAAACTGATTTCCAGCAGTCCATTCACTTACACCTCCGGCATTTATGGATTTTACACGCCAATAATAGGTCGTTGAAAAATCCAACCCTCCAACACTAAGTACAGTATCTGATATCGTCTTGTCTTCAGCCAGGCTTGCAAAGCTGTTTGACTCAGAAAGCTGAACTCTAAAAGACTCTGCCCGATCAGCTTCCGACCACACCATCGTAACTAGAGTATCAATATCGGCCGCATGGTTTTCCGGGAATAATAGACTTGCCATATCCGGGTCTTCAATAATGGTTGTAAATGAAAAGGTATTTGACCAATCACTTTCCCCACCAGTATTTAAGGCTTTAACCCGCCAATAATATTTAGTCAGATAGTCAAGATCTTCAAGTTGTAAGGATGTCGTACTGGTAGTATCCTCTTTTATAAGTGAAGAAAAATTATCGCTTTCATCAAGCTGAACAACATATGTATCTGCTCTCTCAGACTCTGACCAGGTTAATTCCGGAGATAGATTAATATTTTCAGATTCGTTGAAAGGGGAAGTAAGCTCTGGAAAAGTTGGCTCCTGAACGGTTGTCGTAAAAGACCGAACCTCAGACCAATTACTTGAACCCGCTTTATTTATTGCTCTAACTCGCCAATAGTATTGAGTATTATAATCTAGATCTTGGATTATAATTGACGTGTCTTGGACATCATTGTAGGATGTCACAGGATTTAAGGAAGAGTTACTTGAATATTGAACTTCATAGGATGCATAAAGCGGATTTGAAGACCATTTTAAAAGAGCATCTTCAGAAATATTTTCTTGACCATCAAATGGTGCAATAAGTTTAGGTGCCGTTTGATACGAGGAGACTGAAATTTCACCATTGGAAATTGACAACTCTGGATTCCCCTCATTTATAGAAGCCTGTTCAAAAATAATTGAAGAAGTGCCTTCGCCAATTACTTCAACTATTAATTTTATTAAAATACCATCCTCATGTATAGCATGGGAGTTAGCTCCTGTTATTCTGTATAATCCATGATTATCTGGATTATGCTGTATAAAGAACCCTTTAGACAGGTCCGTGTTTTTGTGATCAACTATGCTGACTACTTCAGAATCATACTGTACTACAAAAGTGAAACCTAATAGTGAATCAGGTGATAAATTAGAGATCTCAAGCGGGTATTCTATAACTTCACTACCATCTGTTATTAAAGTATCCGGTGCACTAACTAATACTCCCTGCGAGAATGCAAGCCCCTGAATAACCATACATATAAATGCCATCAACACAGTTATCTTTGCTATATGCATATTTAACCTCTTACTTAATAAGGATCATTCGATTGGTAATTACATTTGACCCAGATATCAATCTATACACATATAACCCACTTGCATTTGCTGACGCGTCCCAACTAACCGAATAATTTCCGGGGTCTTTTGACTCATTAACCAACTCTGCTACTTCCTGACCCAGGAGGTTGTAAACAACGATTTTAACATCAGATTTCTTTGGAACTGAGTATTTGATTCTTGTGACAGGATTAAAAGGATTTGGATAATTCTGAGCTAAAGCGAATTCGCTGGGAACTTCATGCAGAATTAGTCGGCCTAACTTAATAGCCTCATTGTCATTGGCCTTGATTTCGCCTGTAAGATAAACCGTATGCGAAACGGGCAGCTCAATTTCAAACTCTGCTATTCCTAATAAATCCGTTCCTAATGCTTCTGAACCCACAAGGGAAACATACACCGCTTGCCCAACTCTGTTTGTGTAAAGCATCCAACCTTCTTGTGTATTACTTATGCCCTTGAACTTAATTTCTTCAGACACCTCTATAGATAAATCAACGGCCTCGACTATTTGATCAGACATAACGTTGATTGGAACCTGATAAGTAGTTGATTCCTTATTTTCACTATCAATAAACCAGTCGTAGGAAACCTCAACAGGAGTATAAGCCCATTTAGCACTCGATTGTCCACAATTAAAGATGTGTGGTTTCCCTACAATATGTTTTAGTATTTGTGAGGCATCATAGGAGGAGATCCAGCTATTTGCCGTCACATCCGCTCTCACAGAGTCTTCTCCAACCAATTCCTCAAGCATTACTACATGGCGCAGAACCTTTGTGGCATCAAAATTAGTGACTGTGCCATCATTTGATACGTCTCCACAATTTATGGGTGGTATTGATATACCTACGTCGCCATTTACAGGATTTGACTCCGGGCTTCCTTCATTGAAATGAAAACTAATCCAATTCAGACTAGATGATCCTTCATTAGTGAGTTGGAAGTTAAGTGTAATCAATTTCCCGGAACCCGTCACAGCTTCTGAAGTAGCTCCATTAACCAGTAAACGACCCGGCTCTGAAATGTTATGCTGGACGGAAAAGCTTTCAGATAAGGTTGAGTCTTGTAACAGGCTAGTAAATTCAATTAAGGTCGGATCGAAGCCAAGCTCAAAATGAAACGACTCAAAAAATTGATTTGAGGTTTCCCCAATGTATACAGGAACCTGAAGATTTGAATTAACAAACCCACTTAAAGAATCAAAATAGACGGTAATAGGCTCAATAATCAATTCTTCCGTTGAGAATTGAAAGGCACCTGACCAATCGCCTACTTCACCATCAAAGTTTGCTCTTACTCTCCAATAGTAGTTCTCGTTATAGCTAAGATCTGAGGAAGTGATTGTTGTATCCGTCAAACTTTCTTCTAGTAGTAAATAGGTTGAAAAATCAGAGGTATCAGACACCTGAAAATCATAGGAAAGCACATTGGGTGCTGAACTCCACTCAAAATTAAAGGTCAATGGAATATCAACGGCGTTATTTGCCGGATATATTAGAGTGGGAACTAAAGAAGGATCAATTAGTTTCTCAACATCCACAGAAAAAGTATCCGATACCACAGCAGCATCGGCATCGGTGGCGGAAATGATTACTGAATAGAGACCCGCAGCACCACTATCTGCAGCAATTCTTAGGTCACCATTTTCCAGGTCAGAAGAAAGAACTACAACCCCTGAATCTACTTCGCTTGAATAGGTTAAATTATCATCATTGGGATCATTGAAGGTATTAGCAAGTTGGGCAACATATAAAGTATCCCCCGCTTTTATGACTTGGTTGGGTATTCGTTGTTGGACAATAGGATCTCCGGTACTGCTTATAACTTGGTAAGATTTTGCATTACTAGGACCATTAGCATTCCTTACCAAAAGCGCACCATCCGTAATTCCTTCCGGAACTGTAACGGAAATTTGAGTAGTACTCCAAGAATTTACATCACCCTCTTCTTCATTAAACTTTACAGTACCTTGTGTTGATGTAAAATTTGAACCAGAAATAGTAATGATATCATCGGCTGAAAATTGATTTTTCGATAATGATTCAATATTTGGGGAAGGGGCAACAATATTTAAGTACACATTGTTGTACATGTTGTTCGCATTAGTGTACTCTGTTTGAAAATAAATTTCATGCCTGTCAATAGGTTCATTTGAAGGTATGTCCCATACAATTTCCAACCGATTTCCAGACACCTCATTTATGGAGCCTATCCAGCTATCAATTTCGTCTTCATAACCATCTTCATCTATAATCAGATACTCATCATAATTATAACCTGAAGGTAGTTGAACAATTGTTGTGTGTTGTTCGCCCTGAGTGAAATATAAATTCTCAGCAGGAAAGGATGGAGCGCTTGTAGTCGATTCAAGGGGTATTAGTATTACTTGCTCAACCCATCCTCCATTATAAAAATATGAGTATGCATCCTGTACATGAATGGCAACGTCAATGTCATCATAAATCGCAATCTGCCCATTATAAAAATCTTCATGATCACCACTATTTAAAAAAACCACCTGGCCATCTGATACTGAAGTTATTTCAAACGAATGCCCATTTATCGAAAATGTATCCCCCTGATCATAGATAACTTCATCACTCTTTGCCCTGTAACTTTCTGTTCCCAAAAGTTCCCCCAGGTAAAAAGATTTTGTAAAAACGTTATTATCAATATTTTCATCAAGCCCACCATCAGCGGTATATATAATCCGGTAGGTTCCATCAGACCCATTTGATGGCATGGTAAGACTTAAATCAATACTTTCATTATAGGTAGGTTGTAAATTACTAATTGTCCCTGCATCAGTATCTTCGGTGGTGCCATTCGGGTTTACAAGCCGAACTGTCACCTCCACTTCGTCGTAGGTCTCTACCCCTTCATTACTCACCCAGGCTTCTACACTAATATTATTCCCAAAATCAGGTAGACTGGGAGAAAAACCAGAAGCCCCACTCATTGCAACATCGTATCCTTCTGCACTTTGTCCAACTGAAAAAGTATAATTTTGAACCTTAGGATAGCGAATAGTCTCACCCATATATTCAGAAGTGAAATAATATTCATATTCACCCTGCGGGAAAGTCAATCCATCAATTGAATATGTAATCCCATTTTGTATGTCAGTCTCATCGGACTCCAGATCGTAAGCATTATCACCAATTACTACGTTTATATCGTGTAAATCTCTATTATGATTTACATATGATTTATAGTTAATATCAAAATCGAAGGGAGTATTCGATTCTCCTATAACTTGGTTAATGCGATGAATTGAAAACTTGCCAAATTCGTCAGCAAAGGTAACTATCCCTTGTGCCTTAGAATATGCCGGCTCATTCACACCATCAAAAATCACTCCCCAGAGGCTATATTCACCTGTTTCTAAGTTTAGAGTTTCAAAATCAAAACTATCTATTTCACTATTTTCTTCAATTCCCGTTTCAATCCAAATATGATTTTCCTCTCCTTCCCAAGGATCATCTCCAATATCTGGGTCTAATGCTAAGTTAACAAAAGCATTATCATCGTTATCTAAATCAGTCCAAGTTATTGGAATAGTTCCTTGTGAATCACTTAAATAAATATCTTGGTCAGGTGATTCTAAAACAATTGTTGGCTGTTCATTATTTACGGTATTTACTCTAAATACCTTTATTGTTATTTCATCTAATAATTCGTTAAATAAATCGTCTTTATATAAACCGAACTTAACTTCACCACTCTCTGCTGCACCTCCAAAAACAACAATATGAAAATATACAGAAGCTAATTCATTTGGTAGAACATCTATTACTTTAAATTTTCTATCAATGTTTGATGTAACGTTATCTCCATCATCAGCACCAACATTCCAACCATCTGGGAATGACTCAACTTTTACTACAAAATCTGTAGTATTATTTCCTGTATTCTTGAAATCTATATCAAATTTATATCCTCCGTTTCCCCCAAACCAATAAAGAAATTCAGCATAAGGTATAATAGGATAATAATTATCAGGTACTCCATCGTTATCAAGATCCATTCCACCTTTTGCGTGATTTATTAAACCATCATATTCTGCTGGTGATGTTGCATTATCAGAAGTTGTTATTTCTCTATAACTACCTTGATCAAAAATCTCGTATACCGAATCTTTAACTTTGATTTTCCAACCTTCAAACTCAAAAAAACTACTTAATACGTTAAAAAATACTTGTTGAGAATTGGTTGGCAGAATACTTAAGATATTAGTTTGATTATTTGCAGAGGATAAAATTGCAGTACCAATTATCTCATCTAGTACATTCTTTTTAATTTCAAATCTTTGAACATTTCCATTTAAACTTAACGCTTCAAGCGATATTTCAGTTACTGGATTAGTCTCAACATTGAACAACTCAGCCGAGTTTTCTCTCAGATTAATATCAAAACTATTAATTTGTAAGAAGGGAATTGTACCTGAAATTGTTCCTATTGTCATTGGCCTTTTTGCATCTTCATTACCTTCATCAAATTCTACCTGCGATAGACCAATTCCTAAGGGGACCTCTACACCAACGGATAAACTTACCCTTGCATCAACCCATACCGTTATCCATCCTAATGAACCCTCCAAAGTTAATGGGTTTTCAGTGTTATATGATGAGTAATAGTCATTCAGATCAATATACATAGATATGCTACCTCCTATTCCATACTCTACAGGGATTGAGGCAGTCATTCTCATGAGATCCTTTTTTTTATTTAAATATGATTCTTGAAGACCATTATAATCATTTCTTGTCCCCCCCCTTAGGTTTGCAAGCTCTGTAAAACCTTTAATAAGGTTTTCTCCAACCAGCTTTTCTGGATCGCTCTGAAATCCATATAAATGGCTAATAAATGTAAGTGTGAATAGAATTATTCCTATTATCTTTTTCATTTTGAACTCACTTAATTAGCATTAATTTTCTTGTTAACTCTGCATTCCCAAGAGTAATTTTATAGACATACACCCCACTAGCCATATCACCGGCATTCCAAACCACAGAATAAGTCCCCGTTGGCTTCATCTCATTTACGAGCTGCGCTACTTCCTGCCCTAAAGCATTATAAATGGTCAGCTGCACTAATCCCTGTTCAGGTAAGGCATATCGAATGGTTGTTTTTGGATTAAAGGGATTCGGGTAGTTTTGATAGAGTTTAAACTCAGCCGGTAATTCAGAACTACTAGTTGGGGCTATTTGAGAAGCTATCACTTCGTTTAAATTACTGGTTGCGGTAAAATCAGACACCGAACCATCTCCCGAAAATATCAATTCACCAAGCTGTGCTCTCTCTTCTTCACCCAGGCCAATCATAGAGATATATAACTTTCCAGCTCTTTGATTGATGGCGTTCATCCATCCGGATTGTTTGTTTTTAAACCCTTCAAATGTGTATCCATGTGGAATGTTCACTTCCAGGTCTACCGACTCAAGCATACCGGCTGAAATGTCAATTTCAAGTGGAATCGTTACCTCGTTTTCCTGTTCTACTATGCGCCAGTTCCAATCAGCAATCAGTGGTTCAGCTTGTTTTGAAGCTATCCCGGCACAATTGAAAATACGGTCCAGCTGTACCACATCTTTCAAAATCTGGGCGGCATCATAGGAAGAAATCCAACCATTAGCGGTCACATCAGCATAAACGGAATCTTCATTAGCTAAAGGAAATTGTGGCGTCAACCGCACCCCATGCCGCAGAATCCAGGTGGCATCTTCGTTGGTTACCTGGCCGTCGTTGGTAACATCCCCGCATTTTCTTGGAATATCCATTACTTCAACGGTACCATTTACCGGATTTGCTACCGGTTCTCCCTCGTTAAAAAATAAGCTATTCCAGCTGAGGTCAGAAGCTCCAGGTTCTAACAACTTTACTTTTAAGGTTAATAAGTTCCCTGGATTAAAGACTTCTTCTGAACCTGCTCCTGTAAAAAAAATACTCCCGGTTTGATTTCGGTTACCCATCGTATCAAAGTCAGCAATCACCGAGCTGTCCATTGAGAGTTCGTATATATCCATGACCTGAGGGTTATATAACAAGCTGAATTCGAACGATTCGAATGTGGCAGCTTTATCAAACTCCAATGTAACCGGAATTTCAATGTCAGCTCCAACCGTATCTGATATGGATTCTGGAAAAGAAATAGTTACCGTTGCAGGTTCTGTATCTTCAACTATATCTGAACCTTCAATCGGTATAAGTCGGTATCCTCCGACATTATTGTCTGTTGTATCGTACTGACTCAAAATTCCCGTATAGGTAAACGCATGATCAGGAATCGTTGAACCAATAATATCCACGGATTCCTCGGCATCCACATATATCTTAACATCTGATACTCCACCAAATTTATCTGTTGATGAATAGAATACATTTTCGTTAAACAGGAGATCATCTGTTTCTATAATTCCAATCCCTGTAAGACGAATAACTTTGCTTTCAAGTTCCTCACTATTTTGCCCCAACTCATTTAAAGTGACCTCTTGGGCAATAGGCAAATCATTTCCGCTTGATAAGACTTCAAACTCCAATTCTCCTGCTATTTCAGCCAGTCCCTTGTTGTTTTGAAGTAACCCTATGATCCTTAGTGAATCACCCTTCTGAATTTGTCCATTTGTAATAGCATCACGAAAAGCTCCGCTTTCATTGAAAATTGCAATTCCAGCTGTTTCATCCTGAATTCTGGCATAGCTCCCCTGAACCCTTGTCACCACCCCTTCTGTGCCAACAACAGAATTATCTGCCAATGATCTTGCTTCAGAAATTGAGGTTATGTCTACAGTCTCAGGCTCTACTGTAGAGAATAGGGTGCCTGAAGCCCCACCCGTATAGATATTCGAATTAATTCCTGTTAAAAAATATAGAGTATTTGTTGTACCCAAATCTATGACTGACCAACTGGAACCGCCATTTGTTGTTTTTAATAGTATACCATCGTTTCCAGATATATATCCCACATTTGCATCTGTGAAATAAACCCCTCTGAGATCAGAATCTGTAGGATATGAAATGTCGGACCATGAACTACCACCATTAGTTGTTTTAAGTATTAGTCCTTCACCTCCGGCCGCATATCCGGTATTCCCGATGAAATAGAAATTGTTGATTCCTTCACCTCCTGACACATAATTAACCTCAGCCCAAGAAACACCCCCATCAGTTGTTCGAAAAATTCTTGAATTGGCAGCCCCTGTAAATACTTCGTTGATCGATTTTATATAAACAGAGTTGAAAAAAATAGGCGAAAGGCTTGCTTCATAATACCGTTCGTTCCAAGTCTCCCCACCATCATTTGTGAAAAATAAATGCCCATCAGACCCTGAAGCATACCCTTTATTTTCATCAAAAAACTTTATGTCTGTTATGCGCTCGTTACTGTCACTGGTAATAATTAATTGAGACCAAGTGTTCCCACCATCGCTTGTTTTAGCGTAATACCCATTATCACCCGTTATCCATCCTATCTGATCGTTAATAAAATAAGACCCCCAAATAGTGCCTGAAGTAGGTGAATTTACAGGCTCCCAGTTACTTCCTGCATCTTTTGTTATTTTCATTGTCCCGCTATTCCCGACTAAAAATCCTGTTGTTTCATCTATCAACGTCAGTTCCCGAAGGTATACTCCCGTTTCTGGATCTAGTTGATATAAAGATTGAGAGTAAGCACTAAATGAAAGCAATAATGCTAGAAAGAAGCTTAAAAAGTATTTAATAGACATAATTTCCCCAATTACCACATTAGTTAGTGCATCATTGCCTATTGAATCTCCCGCAGAAAAAAAGCCGAACTTTTTACAAAGTTCGGCTTCAAGCATCAAAGAAAGTCAGTTCTTACTCTTCTAATTCCCCGATCGCTCGCAGGTATTCTTTATTTATAGTAGGCTCATATTGGAAGCTTTCGCCGTTCCAGTAGAGAAGGGAGTCTTTGAAGGATTCCAGGTACTTGCCATCAGCAAGGATATCCGTTTGTCCGCTTTCATAAATATCTCGGGCATACGCATCATAAATATCAGTGCTGCCAACACTACTAACTTTAAAAGATTCATCAAATAAATAGAATACCTGCGCATTATTCTCTGTTCTTTTATTATTCAAATGATGGGTTTCAGCGATTGCGACTCTCAACCCATTATCACCTGTTTCAGATATATGGTATAAATCCGTCTCAAACCCCCTTCGCCCTCCACTGGTTTCAACAGGCAATGTTTTAGGAAATAATACATACAGCATTTCCACTGCGTTTTTATAGCCTTTGGTTTTATATCGCTCTGTAGATGCTCCCTGTCCAAATATGTAATCGTAGTCCAAAATACTGACAAATGCTTTTTTGAGTGAATTATTTAACCCACCAATAATAAGCTCTTGTTCAATGTCCTCATCAACATTCTTCACCAGCACTTCATGGATGGATCCGGCATGCAAATATTTCTTTTTAATTCTTCCGGTTTCTGAATCTAAAACCAACAAAAAAGAAGGGAAGTAATCTACATGGCGAGTAGAAATAATAACCTCTTCTACACCATCCTGATCTAAATCTTCACCCTGAATTAATTCTATAAATTGCTTGCCCGTATTTGTGTATGGGTGAAATTCGTAATCAAATGTTTCAGAGTGTTCAAAAGTCCACAGTGTATCTCCATCAACCGTTCCCAGCACTAACTTTTGTCTTCCAAATCCCGGTCCGTGATAACTCGTCCACAGGATTTCATTCTGCCCATCCCCGTTTGCATCAATCAGACTCACGATGTTCTCCCGATCAGATGGCAGATAATGTTCAAAGTAAACCGAGTAATCGCCGATTTCTATTTCTATCAGTTGAACTCCGGCATCATTCATAATCTTCATTACGTTTCCATCAAACTGTACGGCTGTTGGGTTCTTATCTAATGGACCATAAATTAACTTTCCAATCACTCCAAGCAGTACCAGAACCACAAATACGGCTAGTGTACTATTTCTTTTCATCCAAACCTTTTTAGCCGTGTGTTCTATAATTGATATCTGTTTATGAAGTGTGACCCTTCGGTCATAAAAAAGCTCCCTAAGCTCTCCGATTCCTTTCACCACCACATCTCTGCTCGGATATTCTTTCTGTAAATCGTCCACTAATTCCAGTACCGTTTCCAGCTGCTGTACCGGAACCACCAGTACCTGGGCCCACGAAAAAAAAGCAGCTTCGGCTTTTTGTTTCAGGGATTCCTCATCAACGGGCAATACTTGCCCCAACTCATTTATATCTCCGGTTATGGCAATTCCCGGATTAAGCTGAAAATATTCCCGCCGGTTTTCTGCTTTCAGCATCTCACAATAGAATAATCCACCCAACGCCAGATTTGCTGAATTCCCTGCGTGCCAGGTGTGACTTAGTTCAAAACTGGCCGTTCCGCTCCAATAGTTTTTAGTGTTAACACTCTCGACCAACAGCTTACCGGCTGCTTTCGCCGGCTTATCACCTAAATTTCCTGCATTTGCCCCAATCACACCAAACACGGGACGAAGCTCAAATTTCTTTTTCTTTGATTTTCCGACCACATCAACCCTGAGTTTTCTAAGACGTCCTTTTGCTTCAGCCATTCCTGAGGTTTCAACTACCGGAATAAATACTTCTCCGTAAGTCTTGTCATTCCCTTTTTTTGACAAACCCGAAAGAGAAGGAAGCCTGTTATCTTTTTCAATATGACTAACCCCAAGCCAGTCATAAATGTGGTGTAACCCTGTTTTTAAAAGGTTAATCTTGTGATCAATTTCATTGCCTTTCAGTTCCGGAATGGCTCCAATCACCTCTTCACAGGTTGAAATGATTTCCTCTAATTCAGCCGGGTGCAATCCTGTGAATAGTAATGGATGCTCAAGAGCAGGAAATAGGGCGAATAATTGAATCAGGTAGCTGTCAAAGGTCTGATAGTCACCTTTCAAGGCATTCATGAACTCGTAGATAAGAAAAAGCTGAACACGTTCAGAACCTGCGCGCTTAATTTCTGTCGTTAACCGACCAAAAGCTTTTTCTATCTTTAAGGGGTCCAATGTTGCTTTGGGTATTTTAAGTTTCCGAGTAACTGTTGAATTGTAATCGTTCTTTCAATGGCTTGATAATTAGCTGTTATCTAAAATCCCAAACCTATACTACCGAGCTCACCTTCCCGAGAATCGGGACTCCTTCACAAGGAGAGACTTTGTTCTGGGTTGTTAGTAGATCTGATACCTTTTCATGGTTTTAAATTTCATAAACGCGTCCTTCTCCTTGTTGAAGGAGAAGACAGAAGAGGTCGATAGCTAAGGGCTCATTTGTATAACGCATCTTTTTCGTTTCTAAAATTTCATTTTGTATGGTTCGGAATTCAAAGCCCCACACTTCGACCTCACCGAACCTCTCCTTCGCAAGGAGAGGCTTAATTCGAAGTGTGTAATAACTTTTACTTCTATTCATACTAAAATGCTTACCAACACGTCCTCCTCCTTACCAAAGAGGAGACAGAGGAGGTCGATAGCTAAGGTTTCAGCTGTATAACGCATCTTGTTCTTTTCTAAATTTCATTTTGGTAAGTACATAACTCAAAGCCCTAAACCCGACCTCCCTGTCACCTCACTCATAAAAATATAGATGTGCTTTTGAGTGCGGATCGGTAAGCTCAAAATTGATAGGCTGGCCTGACATCTTGATCAAATCTGAGGATTTATCTTGCACAACTAACACCCTTGATAAAACCGACCCTTCGTTCTTTACCTTAATCTGGACATGCTCATCATACTTCTGAATTTCCACTTCTTGCCCTGATTCATTTTTCACATTGAAAGATTTATTGGAGATGCCCGGATGGACTGTAGTCTTAAAAACGGGAATACGAAGCAGGGTAGAGACAGTGCTCCAGTCAATATCAGAAAGCTCTTGTACCCCTTTTAACTTTCCTTTTTCATTTGTTACCAAGTCAACCTGAGGGTTTAAAAGAGACAAAATCACATAACTATTGGGTTGTTTCTGGTTTCCTATCACATGAAATTGAAGGCTATGGCTTTGTTCATCTTCCAGAATTCGTACCACCGTTTTTCGTTCTTCCGATACCAAGGTAGCTTTTGTAACAAGACCGGAAGCCGAAGATTCTTTGGTCATAGCAGCTAATACTACCGGGCCGGAGTGCTGGTGTTTCTGTAATAATGTTAACGGAATTACTGCCTTGGATACCCTTGATGCCTTATCGAACTCTTCATAAAATTGCTTAAGAAACAGATATATGGCCTGCATCTCGTCTGACGTTTCAATGAGGCGCTCAACCTCGTTCTTTTCTTCTTCGGTCAGCTCTTCAGCAAAACGGATATACTGTTCAATTTTATATTCGTCTATTTTTGACACTGCTTATTATTTATCTGAGCACAACTCTGTTTCTATTTTCCATATCCTCACCAAAGATCAAACTTGCTGAAATTTTCCTCATTTTTAAGAACAAGAAGCAACCGTTGCCTGATGCCTTTTGCCATGTACTCGATGATTTTCCGGTATTCATCACGGTACCTTTCATAGGAAATTTCAGGAAAATAAAACTCAAAATGTTCGAAATATCCTTCTCTTGGTGAATGCTTAATAAAATCGGCGACGAGTATATCCTTCACAACCAACAGATATTTCTCAAAATGCTTTTCGTTAATTTTTCCAGAGCTGACATATGTTTGAAAAAGCTGTACCCTTTCTGTTGCTATACAATTCTTTATGAACGTATGAAGCTCACGCTCTTTATAAAGAGACATGCTATTTCCGAGCTTATCCTTTTCTTCCATTTCCAGGCGATAGGCGAATGATTTTCGAAGTATAACCGCAAAGCTTACCAGAGATACTTTTGAGGAGTATTCCCGTTCTTCTATCAGGATGTTTTTAAGCTCCTGAACGGCATCGACCGTATTGCTAATTCTTGATAAGGCAGAGGAGAGTTTTATCTCTAAGATTTCTTCCGGCATATTGGCTCGCGGCTTGTCCTTTTCTTCAAACTCAATATCACCTGTGTTGGAATCGTATCGAGCCCCCTCCACTTTTCCTTCATCAAGGGTCCGTTTCAAGTTCCTTATGATTTTTGAAAGGGAGGGATCGAAGTTGCGGTAGTTTCTGTAGAGCCCTTCGTTCACTTTGCTGAAAATTAGTCTCCGAAGCTTCGTAGCTACTTCACTTTCTTTTAATTTTTCAATTTCAGTGTCATCCAGATATCCTTCGATTTGCGAAAGACAGTCCCCCTCCTGACCAAATAAATCCGCAATACAGTCAAGGGCAAGGTCATCAATATTCTTGTATAGATGACTTAGCAGCAAGTTATTACGGTTGGCTTTTGTCCGCAGGTAAGCAACAGATATACGCCTGAAATGATCGCACAACCTGTTAATTGAATGCTTATCCCCTTGCAGGGCTGATATTAACGTATCTTTAATGTTCAAACTATAACCCCTTAATTAGTGTAGAATTAACACTATTCCATGTGTAAATTCAACTTTAATCTTAAGTAGCCCCTTTGAGATATTCACCGGATCAAGATCTGACACTCATTTTTCGTCCATGGAGTTTAGACATCCTCCCCCAACTTGATAATCCCCTGCTTTTTCGGTAGCCTTTCGTGAGCTTTTGAGCGTATTGCTTTTTCTTGTAGAGCCAGCTATTTCAGTAGCCTGGTGTTAACTGCAAGTTATAAATCTCCGAATCCGGAGAACATGAAGTCATCGAAATTCGCAATTTGGGAGCACTTCAACTCAAGCAGATCTTATTTTTAACTGCTTTGCCTTTCAATGTGTGCCGCCCTGACAACCGCTTAATTCATGTAAAAAGCGAGTCAATTTTAACTTTGTAACAACTACATCATGGGAATTCGAGGAGAAGAAAAACAGCCTGCTAAAAAAACAGGTATCAATAAATATTTTGACATCCATAAACCTGTATTCTGGCCGTCAGTAATATTGATTACCGCAATGATTGCCGCAACACTTTTACTCGGCGACCAGGCTGAATCATTATTCAGCACCATTCAATCTACAATCACTGATAATGGCGGATGGTTTTTTGTGATCGCCGTTAACGTGTTCATTATCTTTTCTTTATTCATTGCCTTCAGTCGATTTGGGAATATCCGGCTGGGTGGGGAGGACGCCGAGCCGGACTTCAGCACCCTTGCCTGGTTTGCCATGTTGTTCAGTGCCGGGATGGGGATCGGCATTATGTTCTGGAGTGTAGCGGAACCGATTTTTCATTACCTGTCCCCACCTATGGCTGACGGCGAAACTGTTGAAGCTGCCCAGCAGGCTATGAACCTCACTTATCTGCACTGGGGCTTTCACGCCTGGGGAATTTATGCGGTAGTGGGATTATCGCTTGGCTTTTTTGCCTTTAACCGAGGACTTCCCCTTTCCTTCCGATCGGTATTTTATCCGCTGATTGGAGATCGCATCAAAGGCTGGATGGGTGATGTGATTGACATCCTTGCCGTATTGGCCACTTTATTTGGATTGGCGACTTCATTGGGGTTAGGCGTGCTACAAGTAAGCGCCGGGCTCGATCATGTATTTGGCTTGCCGGATAACATCTACCTGCAGGTCGGGATAATTGTTGCCATTACCGGGGTTGCCACAGTTTCGGTGGTTCTTGGAATTGATAAGGGTGTTCGGGTGCTCAGTGAAATGAATGTCAGAATCGCCGCCTTGTTCCTGGTTTTTGTGATTTTGGTTGGTCCGACGATATTCATCTTCGATTCCTTCATTCAAAACTTTGGCGGTTACCTCAATTCTGTTGCCACCTTTAGTTTCTGGACGGAATCGTATGCCGGAACCAACTGGCAGAGTTCATGGACCATCTTCTACTGGGCCTGGTGGATTTCCTGGTCTCCATATGTAGGAATGTTTATTGCCCGTATTTCGAAAGGACGATCCGTAAAAGAATTTGTACTGGGCGTGCTGATTGTTCCCAGCATCATCACCTTCCTGTGGATGTCTGCGTTTGGCGGAACGGCCATCAGCCTGGAAATGAGCGGAACCGGAGCCATCGGTGATGCCGTAAATGAAAATGTAGCTACCGCACTTTTTGTATTTCTTGAACAGTTCCCGCTTGAGATGGTTACCTCCATTATTGCTATCGTGCTGATTTTGAGCTTCTTCGTCACTTCTTCCGACTCGGGCTCACTGGTCATCGACGGACTAACCAGCGGTGGTAAACTGGATGCCCCGGTAGGTCAGCGTATTTTCTGGGCTCAAACCGAGGGACTGGTAGCTGCCATCTTATTGGTTGGCGGAGGGTTAAGTGCCCTGCAAACAGCTTCCATCAGTACCGGTTTACCGTTCGCACTCATACTGTTGATTATGTGCTACAGCCTGCACAGGGGATTAAAACGCGAGTACAAAGAGAATCAACAGAAAGTAAAAGACAAAGAGCGCGACTCGTACGAAGACCTCGTCAAAGATACCATCAAGAATCAAAAACAAGAGGACTAAAAGAGTAGAATTATGAAGAATTTCGAACACTGGTTTGTTTGCTTAGACTTATCCAATATGGACGACATCCTGATTGGATACACCCATTTTCTAACTTCTGTCATTGAACCTAAAACCATCTCTTTTTTGCACGTGGTTGAGTCCGGAAATGTGGCAAAGGAAATGGCGGAATTGTTTCCTGATATTGAAACCGATCAGGATTTCGAAGACGTCATCAGGGATGAACTCAACAAAAAGGTTGAGGAACACTTTGGAGAGAATGACATCGAAATACGACTGATCATAAAAGAAGGACGCCCCACCGATCAGATTATTGAGCTGATGAATACCATGGATCCCGACCTGCTTATGATGGGTAAGAAAACCGGGTATGTGGGAGAAGGGGTGATTGCCCGCCGCATCGTTAAATATGTGCCGGCATCCATTCTGTTTGTACCGGAAAACAGCCGTTACGCTATGAATACCATTCTTGCTCCGGTCGATTTCTCCCGGCAATCAGCGAATGCTGTTAAACTGGCCCGGAATCTTGTGGAACCGCAGAATGGAACTGTTCAGGCACAGCACATCTTTAAATATCCCTCTCACTTTTTCCCATACATGCCCACGGAGGATGACAAAGACAAAATCCGCGGTCATATCGAAGAGCAGAAGAAGGAGTTTATTGAAGAATATGACCTCCCTGAGGATGTTACTTTCACCCTCACCTTACACAAAGAAGGGCGTATCGGGGATGAGGTTTATGATGAGGCCGTGAGAAATCAGGCCGACCTTATCATTGTCGGGTCTAAATCGGATAAGAAAATCACCAGTATTCTACGGGACGACTTCACCGATAAAATGACCTACTACTCGTTCGGGATTCCGCTGTTGGTCGTCAAGAACAAAGAAAAACATCAGAAGTTTTTGAAGACATTGTTTAGTTAAGCACCTGACTGTTCAGGGTCAACAGTGCTGGGCGCAACGCTCAAAGGACCTGCGGACGCTTTGAGGTTGCTGTAAGTAACACACTTGTCCTCATACTTCTCGTCATGAACCTCCGGCTCGTGACGCATAGCGGAACCGCTGACTCCATTTTATCCTCGTTGAGGTGCTCTGCTCCGCAATACCATAGCGAGGCTCTGCCTCTAACTCTTCGTTTGTTTTTATGATATTCACAATGCACCCCGCGGGAATGACAGCACAATGGCAAACCGTTTTAATATCGTCATTGAATACAGGAATTCGTATCTTCGTCCCGCAATAATTTAATCGCACATTAATCAACGACTATGCAATTTTTACCACTTTTTTTAATGGGTAATCCTGACGACCCAAACGCCGGCATCATCAACCTGGTGTTTCTTGGCGCTATTTTCCTGGTATTTTACCTATTCATCATTCGCCCGCAAAGTAAACGACAAAAGGAAATTAAAGAGCAAGTTGAGGGCATGAAAAAGGGCGACAAAGTTGTTACTTCTTCAGGCATCATCGGCATCGTGGATAAAATCGAAGAAAATGAATTTTTGCTCGATATCGACAGCGGCACCAAACTTCGCATGTTGAAGTCGGCCGTAACCGATGTGAATCCTCATAAAAAAGACAAAGACTAACTTTGTCTTATTAAATCACAATTAACTCAACATATTAAATCTACCAATTCCGACCTCTTTTGTTTTCTCCATCATCAAGGAGAAAGACTCGTTGTTAAAGAGTTGAAATTGTGAATTAAGATAGAAATTGTGATCAAGCGCCAATAAGTCCTCTCCTTGCGAAGGAGTCCCGATTCTCGAGAAGGTGAGGTCGAAGTTTAGGCTTCGAAGTTATAATTTGCCCACAAACCAATTTCAATCATTAAACCATGAATAAGGAATTTCACTTTAACACCATCCCCGAAGCCATTGAAGACATTAAAAATGGCAAAATGGTCATCGTTGTAGATGACGAAGACCGGGAGAACGAAGGTGATTTCCTGATGGCGGCCGAAATGGTTACCACCGAGGCCATCAACCTGATGGTAACCCATGGCCGTGGACTGGTTTGTGCTCCCATCACCAAAGAAAAAGCCGATAAGCTGCATTTACGGCATATGGTGCAGGAAGGTGCCGATCCGGACGAAGCCAATTTCACCATTTCCATCGATCACAAACGGCAGACCACAACCGGAATTTCTGCTGCCGATCGAGCCAATACCATTCGGGAACTTGCCAGCGATGATTCCAAACCGGTTGACTTCCGTCGCCCCGGACATGTTTTTCCGCTTCTTGCCGCAGAGGGCGGAGTTCTGCGAAGAGCCGGCCACACCGAAGCAGCCATCGACCTTGCCCGACTTGCCGGCTTAAAACCGGTGGGTATTATTTGTGAAATTATGAAGGAAAACGGGGAGATGGCCCGCGTTCCGGATCTCATCAAAATGGCCGATGAGTTTGAGATGAAGATCATCACGATAAAAGATCTTATTGCTTATCGTAACGAAAACGAAACGCTGGTCCACGAGGTGATGGATGTGAACCTGCCCACCATGTATGGCAATTTCAGCCTGCGTGCTTTCAAAGAAAAGCTCACCGGCGATATTCACCTGGCATTAACCAAAGGCAGCTGGACGAAAGAAGAACCGGTACTTACCCGTGTTCACTCTTCCGATTTGATTGGGGATATTTTCGGTGCCCGCAATAAAGATACCAGCGAACAGCTTCACCAGGCCATGCTTCAGGTTGAAAGGGAAGGCAAAGGCGTGGTTTTATATATGAACCGAAACCAACGGGGCTCTGTGCTGGTAAATCAGTTGAAAACTCTGAAAGCTTTGCAGCAGGGTAAGCTGGAAGACAACGAAGAAGACATTTCCCCACGAAGTGATGCCCGGGATTACGGTGTCGGCGCTCAAATTCTTCGCTCACTCGGCATCAGAAAACTGAAGCTGATGACGAATAATCCTGTAAAAAGAATTGGAATCAAAAGTTTTGGGCTCGAGATTGTAGATCAGGTCCCCATCGAGCACAATTTTGATTTCTCAGCTCAAAAATATCCTTTCGAGAAAGAAGAAGGGAACCCAGATAGCTAAAATACTTTCCCACTACTTCTCGACCTCTCCTCGTCACGAACCTCCGGTTCGTGATGCATAACGGAACCACTGGTTCCATTCCATTTTCAGCCCGTCAATCTATTCTATCACACTAAAAAATGTTGAACCAGAGGTTCAGGCAGGCATTTCTAACGGGACGGTAGGAACGAGTAAAAATCACTACTTCAAGGAGAATAGTGATTAAACGAACGATTCCCGATTTCTCGGGCGAGGAGCAATTTGCGAAATTCCCAGATAAGTTTTTTTAAAACTTTTTGTAACAAATCGTGTGTGTGACTCTTATCTCAAAATTATTGATAAATAGAGTGCTAACACATGAAATATTTACTACTAATAGGGTTTACCGGGCTGTTGATATTAACGGGTTGTTCAGATTCCGGGGTGAATGTGTCATCTGATCAAACAATCTTTTTGCTGGAGGGGGATGCTCCATTGCCAAGCCAGAATAATATTTCTTGGTGGGAAGTAAGAGAAGGTAAATCGAAATCGGCAAAACCAAGTCTTTCTACCCTCAGTACCGAACAGGTAAGTAAGTTATATAAGGTTTTAGATGAATACAGCCAAAGAAAGAACACTCCATATGTAGCTTTTTTAAGCTCAAAAAAGAATAATAAGGATGGGAAAAAAGAAAAGAAATTTAAATATAGATATTTCAAGCTAAAGCCAAATCAAACAGCAATTGATAAATCTGAAGGAGAAAAGGCGTTTTATTTTCATATTTTTGTTGATCCTGCTAATCACGAAATCTATCAAATATTGGCTGTATTGGTGCCTAAGACAGAAGAACAGATAAAAATTGTTAAGGAATGGGGAGACAAACTTAATGGTAACAGTAGCGTCAGAATTGATTCTTCCAACAATCGTAATAAGTCTATGGCATGTACCTATGAAGAGGGACTAGTTTGGGAGCCTTTGTGTGGTTGTTTTAGTATTGGTACTGTTGAAGTATGTGATCAGCAAATAGATGATGAGGACCCGGGAGGTGATACTGGGGACGGACCAGCTAATTGCTACTACGAACCCGAAGGCTGTGAAGAAGATACCAATCCGAATGACGATGGGAGTAGTCCAGGAGGTGACCCTAATAACAGCAGTTGTCCCGCAGGACAGGTAGAAGACGGAAATGGAAATTGTATAGACGGTGAAGTTCCTTGTCAGGGAAATCCAGTTAAAAACCCAAGAATTGCTGAACAAAAACAAAATTCAGGCTTAGACGGAGGCAGATTTACAGTAGGAGATGATGCGGTAAGAGATGGCGGAAATAGGGATCATAAAGGTCTTGATTTGCTGGTAGGTCATGGAGAGCCTCTTTTTTCCATGAGAGAGGGTGAAGTAAAAGCCATTGGTAATGATAAAGATGGGCTTGGGAAATATGTCATTGTTAACTACGATGTTGGGGGGGGAAGATGTTTGGATACTGTATGCACACTTAAATACTGTTAATGTTGGTAGTGGAACCATCCCTCAGGGGACGGTAATTGGGACGGCAGGAATAAGTGGGAATTTAGCAGGAGCTATCGAGAAAAATTTTGCCTATCAGCATGTGCATATGGAAGTAAGAATTGGAGGCTGGAGTGGTTCTGCTAAAGATCCTGAGAACTATATAAATACAAAATTCTATACAAATGGTAACGTTGTCCCTGGAACAGACTGTTAATTTAACTAAATTACGATACTATGAAGACTTTAAATATTTTATCAACACTACTTATTTACTTACTTTTTACAACACCAAGTTTGTATGCGCAAGGACAAATAGGTGACGGTGAAGAGAGTCCGCTCCAAACTCAGTTACGAGGTACAAATATGATTTCCTGCAGCTCGTATGATGCCATCAACTATAATGGCCATACGGTTAGCGAGATAGATGCTACAGAAGGAAACATCAGTGATCTAAGCCAGCTTTATGGAAGTCCAAGCTCTGTTAATGATGACAACGCCATAATTCATGCATATGTGTACTTGTATGGTACAAATAGAGTCGCATTTAGGGAGGGCAAGCTAACAAGAGTAGATATTAAAGAAAGCAACTGGCCTATTACCGTTTTAGGAAAAACCATTAGGGTAGGTGACAGCTTTTCTGAAATGAAGCAAAAGTTTGGGGATGACCTTAAAATTATTTACAAACCTTCTATTGATGCTGACTATTCAGTGTCATTTGGTTGTTCAGGAAATGATGGTGATGGATTCCTAATTGATTTTAGCACAACCACCAACCAAGTTGTAGAAATCGTATACTTTGTTAATCCTTAGCATAAATTTTTTTCAGAAGAGAAACATCCTGTCTTCATAGATTAATTATTTTGACCGAAAACCCAATCAGGCATGAGGCCATTCCGAATGGAGCGTTCGGAACAAGACAAAACAAGAAGGCTCAGAGACAGAAAGTTAAATAATCCCTTCCTGTTTGGTAGGCTCATCCGGGGTAACATCTTCCGGTACTTCGGAGGACTCTTCTTCTGCTTTTTGTGTGATAAAGAAGCGTTTGTTGAACAGCAGCAGCAGAATGATGGAACAGGAAATGGCGATATCGGCCACGTTAAAGATGTAAGGGAAAACGGTCCAGTCACCAATCTGAAGTGAGAAATAGATAAAATCGACCACATGGCCTTCCAGCACACCGCCGTAATCCATAATTAACCCCATAAAGAGCCGATCGGTGATATTGCCGAAAGCTCCCCCTATAATCAGCCCCATACAAACCAGATAACCAACACCGGCCTGGTCCAGGTTACGGAGGATATATATCAAAATTCCGGTGACGGCCAGAATTGCTATGACACTGATAACGGGCGTAGAGAGTACGTCTATACCCAGAGCCATCCCGGGATTCTTGGTGAAATAGAATTGCAGCCATCCGTCTATAAGGACTTTATTCTGCAATTCAGGGGTAGTCCGGATCAGCCATTTCGTAATCTGGTCAATAGCCAGCACAATGACAGCCGGCACTAATAAAGCGAGCAGTTTTTTTCGGGTCAAACCGGTAGGGTTATCTGCGTTTCAGTTTTGCTTCGATACTCAACTGAGTATGGGGCACAGCTTCCAGCCGGCCTTTGGATATCTTTTTCCCGGTTACCTTACACACGCCGTATGTTTTATTATCGATGCGCTTGAGGGCGTCGTCCAGATATTTTACAAACTTACGGGTTCGGTTAAAGAGCATGTAGGTTTTTTCCCGCTCCTGAGCATCTGTTCCGGCATCCGCCATGTGGTAAGAATAGGCCGATTCATCCGAAGCATTTTCCATGCTTTCGCGAAGGGTTCGCTGCAGAGCATTCAGCTCTTCTTCAGCTTCTTCCATCTTCTTGATAATAATCTCGCGGAAGTACTCCAGTTCTTTATCGCTGTAGGGAGATACTCTTTCTTCGTTTTTTGATTCTTCTTTAGCCATAGCTGCTTGGTTATGAATTAATATTTCTTCGGATGGAGATGGTGCACTCTTCCTCTCCAATTTCCCAGCTCTTGGTGAAGTCTGATACTTCCAGCTCTGAGATTTGAATTTCTTCCGCCAGTGTTTCCTTCTTAATATAATCACTCATAGAAACAACGGCTTCTTTAATATTGTCCGCTCCGGTAAAACCAATCGCGATGCGATCAGTCACGTCAAAGTTCGCTTCTTTCCGCATATTTTGCACACGGTTCACGAATTCACGGGCTATACCTTCCTGAATAAGTTCTTCACTGAGATCCGTATCCACAGCCACGCTTAAACCGCCTTCGGTTTCTACCGTCCAGCCCTCAAGTCCGGTGCGGATAATCTCTAATCCTTCTGAGTCAATACGGATGGTTTCACCTTCTACGTCCAGGTCAATCCAGCCATTTTTCTCAAAATCGGTGATTTCTTCCGTGGTCAGTTCTCCAATCCGGGCGGCTACAGGCTTCATTTTTGGCCCCAGCCTCTTACCCAGAACCGGGTAGTTTGGTTTCGCCGATTTCCGAACAATTCCGGAATCATCGTCCACAAACTGAATATCTTTAACGTTCACCTCTTCTAATATTATGTCGCGAACCGATTCAATGGCCTGCCGCTCACTCTCATCCTTAATAGGAAGGATAATTCGTGCGAGGGGTTGACGAACATTCATCTCAATTTGGTTACGTACACGTAATACGATATAGGAAATCAGCCGGGCCATCTCCATCTTATGCTCCAGCGCCTTGTTGATCGCTGTCTCTTCCACGGTCGGGAAGAAGGCAATATGAACCGACTCCTCATCCTGCTGAGTCACGCTATTCAGCTTCTGATACAACCACTCGCCAATAAATGGAGCAATAGGGCTGATCAGCTTACTGAGGTTGCTCAGGCATTCATATAAAGTTTGATAGGCAGCTGTTTTATCCAGCGTGTTTCCTTCTTTCCAGAAGCGCCGCCGGTTCCTGCGTACGTACCAGTTACTCAGCTCTTCCACAAAGCTTTCCAGTTCGCGGGCAGCCTTGGTCGGCTCGTAATCTTCATAAAATTCTTCAACCAGCTTAACGGTTGTGTTCAGCTTCGATATCACCCACTTGTCAATTTCGGGGCGATCAGCAATAGGAATAGCTGTTCCTGAGAAGGTAAACCCATCAATATTCGCATACATCGCAAAGAAAGAGTAGGTGTTTACGATGGTGTTGAAAAACTTCCGCTGAACTTCTTTCAGTCCGTCATCACTGAACTTCAGATTCTCCCACGGGGAAGAGTTACTCATCATATACCAGCGTACGGTATCGGCTCCATATTCCTGAATAACCTCAAAAGGATCTACCGTATTTCCTTTCGATTTACTCATTTTCTCGCCGTTTTCGTCGAGAACCAGTCCATTGGATACTACATTCTTGTACGCCTGTTCATTGAACAGCATCGTTCCCAATGCATGCAAAGTATAGAACCAGCCGCGGGTTTGATCCACGCCTTCCGCGATAAAATCGGCCGGATAGTTGTAGCTGAATTCATGGTCATTATCAAAAGGATAGTGCCACTGGGCAAAAGGCATGGCGCCGGAGTCGAACCAAACATCCAGCAGGTCAGGGATGCGGCGCATAGTTCCACCGTCGGGGCCTTCCCAGGTTAACTCATCTATATAGGGACGGTGCAGATCGATTTCGGCATCTTCATCCAAACCGGCTTTTTCACGGAGCTCGGCCATACTGCCAATACATTCCACATACTCCGGGTCTTTATCACTCACCCAAATTGGTATCGGTGTTCCCCAGTATCGCTGACGGGAAACCGCCCAGTCCACGTTATTTTCGAGCCAGGTTCCGAAACGACCGGTTCCGGTACTTTCCGGCTTCCAGTTGATTTGCTTGTTCAGCTCAACCATCCGGTCTTTTACTTTGGTGGTTTCGATAAACCAGGATTCTACCGGGTACGACATCAATGGCGTCCCTTTTCTCCAGTCGAACGGATAGTTGTGGACCATGGTCTCATGCTTGTACATGAGGTTCTTTTCCTTAATAGCCCGGGCAATATCTTTGTCGGCTTCTTTGAACCACTGCCCCTGAAAGTCAGGAGCTTTTTCGGTGAACTTACCGTCCCGGTCAATCGGGTTGAACATCGGAATGTCAGATTTCTGGCACGAGTCAAAGTCATCAGCACCAAAGGCAGGTGCGGTATGAACCACGCCGGTGCCGTCTTCGGTTGTCACATACTCAGCCGGAATCACTCTCCAGGCCTGCGACTTGTCATATTCTTTGAAGGCAAAATCGAATACAGGCTCATAAGTGCGGTGCAGCAGCATTGAACCTTTCATTTCTTCCTGGATGATGTAATCCTCACCCAAAACCTCTTCCACACAATCCTTGGCCATGATGAAAGTCTCATCAAAATGCCCCACTTTCACATAGTCCAGATTCGGGTTCACGGCAAGCGCCATGTTGGAAACGATGGTCCACGGAGTAGTGGTCCAGGCCAGAAAATACGTGTTCTCTTCTCCTTCAACCGGAAACTTCACATAGATAGAAGGGTCCTGCGTTTCCTTATAGCCCAAGCTTACTTCGTGGGAAGAAAGTACAGTTCCACTGCCGGGAGAGTACCATTGAATTTTATAACCTTTGTACACCAAATTCTTTTCGAAGAGCTTATTAAACGCCCACCAAACCGACTCGATATAATTATTTTCGAAGGTAACGTATGGGTTATCCTGATCAACCCAATAAGCCATACGGGAGGTTAATTCATCCCAAAGATCCTTGTATTTGAGCACACTCTCGCGGCACTTGGCATTGTATTTTTCGATGCCATATTCCTCAACTTGTGCGCGGCCTTCGAGCCCTAATTCTTTTTCAACTTCAATCTCAACGGGTAAACCGTGCGTATCCCAGCCGGCTTTTCGCTCAACTCTGAAGCCCTTCAATGTTTTATACCGGCAAAACATATCCTTTACCGTGCGAGCCATAACATGGTGAATGCCCGGCTTGCCATTGGCTGTGGGCGGCCCCTCAAAAAAGGTATAGGGAATGCCATCCTCACGCGTCTTGAGGCTCTTTTTAAAAATCTTGTGGTCCTTCCACCAATTCAGGGTTTCAACTTCTGATTTGGGAAAGCTTAACTGCTTTATTTCTTCGAATTTTTTTGCCATAAAAAACTTAGTTCCGGCGAATCATTTATAAGCCTCAAATATACAAAATATCAGAGAAAACCATGTATTCAGTTCGTTCAAAAAAATCTGACACTTGCAGCTAAGGCACAATTGGTTTTAAGGAAGGCTAAATGAAAAGGGATGAAAAGCTGTTTAGCAACACATACCTTTGGAAAAAAATTAATTCAATTATTGTGACTGAAACCTATCACCGAACCATTTCAAAAGAAAACCCTTATAAACTCGTTTTTGTGTGCCTGGGTAATATCTGCCGAAGTCCTACCGCCGAAGGCGTCTTTATTCATAAAGTGAGGGAGGCCGGTTTGGAAAATTATTTCTATATCGATTCGGCCGGGACAGCCGCTTACCATGTAGGTGAATCGGCCAACAGTAAGAGCCAGGCTACCGCAAATAAGCATGGAATTCACCTCCCCTCCAAAGCCCGAAAGTTTGAATATGCCGACCTGGAAGAGTTCGACCTCATTTTGGCTATGGACTCCGAAAATTTCAAAAATATCAAAACCTTAGACCGAAAAAATCGATTTTCGGATAAAATAAAGATGATGCGCGAGTTTGATCCCAATCCCGGAGATGGAGAAGTACCCGACCCTTATTATGGCGGACTGGAAGGATTCGAAAATGTATTCCAGGTGTTGAACCGAAGCTGCGAAGCTTTGCTTGAAGAATTAGAACCCCTCATCGAAAAATAATTTATGCTTCCCGAAGCTATCAAAGAACAAATCCGAAAAGAGCTGAACAAGGAGATTCAATCCCTTCAGTCAGTTCATGGCGGTGACATTAATCAGGCTGCCAAAATTGTGTTAGGTGATGGAAAAGAATTGTTCGTAAAGTGGAATAATTCTGCTCCCCAAAATATGTTTGAAGCCGAGGCAAAGGGGCTTCAATTACTGAATTCAGCCGACACCAATCTTCAAATTCCTTCACCGATTTTAATCAAAGAAGATTTTCTTGTTCTTGACTGGGTTGAGGAGGGGGGCGGAAAACAGCACTCAGCTCATAATTTCGGCAAGGAGCTGGCGAAGCTTCACAAACAAACCGCTGATCAGTTCGGGCTGGGTCATGATAATTACATCGGTAAGCTGCCCCAATCTAATGCCCGTCATTCAAACTGGCCCGACTTCTTTGCCCTGGAGCGGATTGAGCCCCAGGTGCGTAAGGGCGTTGAGTCCGGCAAACTCACCCGGTCTATTCTGAAAAATGTGGAAGGGATGTATAAAAAACTCGGATCTATATTTCCTACCGAAAAACCTTCGCTGCTTCACGGAGACCTTTGGAGCGGAAACTACATGTTCACCAAAAGTGGGCATGCAAGCATCTATGATCCCGCCGTTTATTACGGTCACCGGGAAATGGACTTGGCTATGACTCGTCTTTTTGGTGGATTTTCAGCTAATTTCTACGAAGGATACAATGAAGAATTTCCACCGGAGGGTGGCTTCGACAGCCGGGTCACCATCTGCAACCTGTACCCTATTTTAGTCCATGCCAATTTGTTTGGCGGAAGTTACTGTCGCCAGGCAGAGAACATCATCAACCGTTATGCCTGATTTACCTTACACCCGCATTGTTTCACTGGTTCCAAGCCTCACCGAGCTCTTGGTTGATCTGGGATTAAAAGATCAGCTGATTGGTCGCACCCGGTTTTGTGTGCACCCCAAGGAGATTAAGGATATTGATATTATCGGGGGGACAAAGAATCCGAATCTTGAGAAAATTGTGGAGCTTGAGCCGGATTTCATCCTTGCAAACAAAGAGGAAAACCGAAAAGAAGATATCGAACTGCTCGACAAGTATGCTACGGTTCGGGTTACAGAAATTGATTCTATTCAGGATGCCATTCTGGAAATAAGCTCACTGGGAGAAGTGCTGGGGGTTAAGGAACAGGCCGGAAAACTTGTTAAGAAAATTACGGCTCTTTTAAATGATCGCCCTGCAAAACCTCCTCTTTCCGTAGCCTATTTCATTTGGAAAGACCCCTGGATGACGGTTGGAAATGACACCTATATTCATGATGTGCTGCATAAATATGGGCTGGATAATGTGTACGGGCTTCATAAAAGATACCCCAAAACCACCCTCAACGAACTTTCAGAGCATGCTCCCGAACTAATCTTGCTCAGTAGCGAACCTTATCCTTTTAAAGAAAAACACATTGATAAAATCAAAGCGGCGTGTCCTGAGTCAAGAGTGGAACTCATTAATGGGGAGTGGTTCAGCTGGTATGGGTCCCGGATGACAAAGGCCTTTTCTTTTCTAAATGAATGGCGGGCTTCTCTTTAGTTCTTATTCTGCTATATTCGGGAAAGAACACTGTGTTTACCATGACTACCATTCGTTTCTCCCACACCCTATTCATATTTATTGTCCTCATGCTTACAGGCTGCCAGACCGATAAACTGGAACGCATTTCTTACACCAGTCAGGTTGCCGGTGAGGAACGAGACTTTTACCTGTACCTTCCTAACGGTTATGAAGTGTCAGACAAAAACTGGCCGGTTATGATGTTCCTTCATGGAAACGGAGAACGGGGAAATGGCAAAGATGAGCTCGGTTTTGTACTAATGCACGGCCCATTAAAAGAAGCGTGGATTCATAAAAGAGACCTGCCTTTTATCATCATTTCTCCACAACTGCATATGTTTGGGATGGATGAAAGCGTTTCGTACCTGCAAAACCGTGACACCACATCCATTCCAAAAAGGCTGGAGGAAGGAATTCCCGAACGAACACCCATTGCACCTACTTCCGAGACTATGAATGGAGATGAAAGTGAGCTCCCCGATTATATCACTTTACCAAATGGCTGGGAGCGGGTAGAGGAGGATCTCATCGGAATGATTGATTATGTGATTGAAAATTATCGGGCAGATTCGAGCCGGGTATATTTAACCGGGCTGAGCTACGGAGGCTTTGGTACCTGGCATTTAGCAAGCACATATCCCGAACGATTTGCTGCCATCGCTCCGGTAGTAGGTTGGGGGCATCCGGATTTAATGGTTCCTGTCGCCGAATATGAAATACCGGTCTGGGCATTTGCCGGCGGAAGGGATCTGGTAGTACGGGCAACACATTTTTACCCAGGATTGAACAAGCTGGAAGAGTTAGGGCACACGAATGTCCGGTTCACAAATCATGAAGACCTCGGGCATGACACCTGGAAGCGCGTTTATCGTGGGGGTGATTTGTACACCTGGTTTTTAACTCATCGACTTAACGCAGACTCTCTGGATCAATGAATGCGGCAGAGGATTTCATATTGCGGCATGAGGGAAATCAAAAAGAGGTAATGCTGTACTTCCATAACCTGCTGACTTCTTTCCCAACTGTATCACCGGCCCTAAAATACCGAATACCATTCTACGACCAGAATACATGGGTCTGCTACCTGAATCCTCTAAAGAATGGCAAAGTATCGCTCTGTTTTATCCGGGGATATGAACTTTCAAACGAACAAGGATTGCTGGAAAGCAAAGGACGCAAACAAGTACTGAGTGTAGATTTTGGCAGCGTTGATGAAATTCCCAAAAACACCATCCGGGAAATCATCAACGAGGCTCTTTTTCTTGATGAAACGGTCCCTTACAAGCCACTGGGAAAACGCATTCAGGAATAAATCGGGTAATAGGGTCAGCATACGTTCCCACTTTTCGGGTCTATGTAGCATCCGTCACCGCTCAATGACCGCTGCCAGTTTAATTGTGATTCCAACTCTCTCATCCACCCGGCAATTTCCTCATCGGTATGAAACTCCTCTCCGTCTTCTTCAATATATGGAAGCTTTACCTGCTCCCCATCCTCCTCATAGTTCACCTTTTTGAAAGAAATCACGAGGTTGTTCAGCTGCTGCTCCAGACGGTCAGATGCAGCATCCTCTCGCTTTCTGTGTAGTTTTATCATGGCTCAAATGTTGTGAACTGTGTCTTACAATCTGTGTTAAACCTGCTAATTCTTCCTCAGTAAAAAAAGTTTTGGAAGCTTATTGACCCTATTAAATTATTCTAATATATTAACATTAGAAGTTTTTAATACAAACAGAGTAGGGCCACCGTGATCTCGCGAAAGGTAATGATTGTTGAAGACGACCCGCTGCTATCTATAGTAGAGGAGAAGCTGGTTACCAAGCTTGGCTATGAAGTAGTTGGCACGGCCCGCAGTGGAGAAGAAGTCCTCGGGATCATCGCCGACATTAATCCTTCTATACTTTTGATGGACATTCAGCTTTCCGGTGATCTTGACGGCATTGAAACAGCAAAACAATTGCGTTCTGACCAAATTGATATCCCGGTAATTTTTCTTTCTGGCGATGACAGCCCAATGGTATTAAATCAAGCCAAGGATATTGATTACATCGATTTTTTATTGAAGCCTGTGACCAAATCTGACCTGTCTAATTCACTTGGTAAAGCTGAGAACAAGATTAATTCAAAATCTCAGTACGCAGCATAAGAACTTAGATCAAACAAATACCCATAACCCACATAAAGTAGTTTGACCGCTGCTTTATTGTTTTCCGAAGCCGACACATCCTTTTTGTGTCGGCTTTTTTATTTATCCGGTGGTTTGATGCTGCACCACTACACGCCCGGCCTGTTTGCCATCCAGGATAGCTTCAATTTCGGGCTTGAGATTTTCCAGACCGACTATTCGGGCAAAATCATCCGGTAGTTTCCCATGGTTCATTCCAGCGATGCTATCCCAAATTTTTAACCGCATCGGCATTTTGCATATGGCGGAGTCGATGCCCAACAGGCTTACCCCCCTCAGTATAAATGGGTAAATATTTGTCTTCAGTTCATGCCCCAAAATATTCCCACAGCAGGCTACTGCTCCGTCATGATTGGTTTGACGGATCACCGCATCCAGCATTTCACCACCAACCGTCTCTATAACTCCATTCCATTCACGGCTCAGTAAAAAGTTCTCGTTTACCCCGGAAACTACATCCCGGTGAATGACTTCAACCGCGCCAAGCTCTTTCAGAAAATCCTTTTTATCTGTTTTACCGGTGGCTGCCACTACTTCATATCCCAATTCCGAAAGAAAGAAAACGGCAAGTGAACCCACACCACCCGTTGCTCCGGTCACGAGTACTTTTCCGTCTTCCGGCTTGATAAGCTCACGCTGCAGCCGCTTCACCCCATACATAGCAGTAAAGCCGGCTGTTCCATACTTCATAGCCATTTCCATATTTAAAGCGACCGGAAGCTCCACTACCCAATCTTTGGGCACGCGAATAAGCTCTCCAAATCCACCGGAGGTATTGGAGCCTAAATCACGACCGGTAACTACTACTTTTTGTCCTTCGGAAAACGCGCCGGACCTATCTTCCAAAACAACCCCCGAAGCATCGATGCCGGGAATGTGTGGGTATTCTCGGGTCACTCCTTTATTACCCGAAGCTGACAGGGCATCTTTATAATTGAGTGATGAATAGTGAACTTGAATCAGCACGTCGTGGTCGGGCAAAAAGGTGCGTGTCACGTCCGTTACTGATGATACAAATTCTCCTTTCGATTTCTCTTCTACATAAAATGCTCTGAATGTCTCTTCACTCATTTTAATACTCGTTTAATCCACTTTAACTTTCCTTTATAAGGGGCATACCGGAAAGGGATATCCAGCCAAAATGGTTTCTTCATGATACTTTTGGTATGCGAAAATATATCGAAGCTTTGTTTTCCGTGATACGCACCCATTCCGCTATTGCCCACGCCCCCGAATGGCAGGTGATGATTTCCAAGATGAGCAAGCACATCATTAATTGCCCCGCCCCCAAAGGAGCATTTTTCTGTGATCATCGATTCTGCATCGCTGTCTTTTGAAAACAGGTAGAGCGACAACGGCTTGCTTTTTGAGTTTACCACATTGATGGCGTCAGGGATTTTTTCGAAAGTCAATACCGGCAGAATGGGGCCAAAAATTTCTTCCTTCATTACGGTTCCATCTTCATTGACATCCACTAAAACCGTCGGCTCAATGTATAGTTCATTCCGGTCCGTTTTGCCCCCACAAAAGATCTTTCCATCATCCAGATAACCTTCCAACCGGTCAAAATGCGACTCATTTATTACCCGCGGATAATCCGGGCTCAGCTTCGGGTTCACTCCATAAAAATCCCGAACAGATTCTTTAAAATGTTCCAGAAACTGATCTTTTACCTTTGACTGAATGAGTACATAATCCGGGGCAACACAGGTCTGACCTGCATTCACAAATTTCCCCCATGCAATGCGCCGGGCAGCCGTTTCAAGGTCGGCCGTTTCGTCCACAATACAAGGGCTTTTGCCCCCCAGCTCCAGCGTAACGGGCGTCAGGTTCTTTGCCGCCGCCTCCATCACAATTTGCCCAACCCGGGTGCTGCCCGTAAAAAAGATGTAGTCAAAATCTTGAGCGAGTAAATCCTGATTTGTTTCCACTCCGCCTTCCACCACGGCTACAAACTCCTCTTTGAACCATTTCCCGAGAATTTCTTTGATGGCCGCAGATGTATGGGGCGTCAACTCAGACGGTTTTATTACCGCCGTATTACCGGCCGCAATGGCACCCACCAAAGGCAGCAATGCCAATTGAACCGGGTAGTTCCATGGCGCAATGATAAGAACGGATCCGTAAGGTTCGGCAACCGTGTAATTTTTGGATGGAAAATTGACCAGAGCGCCTGAAACCTTTTGTGGCTTCGTCCATTTTTTGAGGTTTTTCAGCACATAACTGATCTCATTATGGAGAATACCAAGCTCGGTGGCATACATTTCCAGCTCAGGTTTTTTAAAATCTTTATGCACGGCCTGCATAAACTCTTCTTCGTGCTGGGTGAGGAGTTTTTTCAGCGTTTGAAGCTGATGTATTCTAAACTCTACCGATTTCGTAGCCCCGGACTTAAAGTAAGTACGCTGACGCTCTAACAATTCTTTTCCGTCCATCAATGATCTGTTTTTCTGCCAATAAAAGTATTCATGGAATCATAAACACCAAAAATTTTGCCTGCTACAAAATCGTATAATTTAGCAGGAAGAATTCCCCTTATAAAAGGAGTTAGTTTTACCATGAATGGCTCTCTAAGCCGTTCTTTTTCCCGCTCTACCGCATCCAGTATTTTGGTTGAAATGTCATCCGGGTCAAGCAGGGGCATAAGCAACGGGGCTGTAACCCCGGCGAACATTCCGGTATTGATGTAGCTGGGCATCACTGTAAGCACATTCACCGGCTCCCCATTTTTCTTAAGCTCCAGGTTCAACGATTCCGACCAGCCCACGGCCGCCCATTTACTGGCTGCATATACAGTCATTCCGGGGTTTGGGGTGAGTCCTGCGGCCGAAGCGATATTGATGATATATCCATATCCGTTCTCAATCATAGCCGGTAAGAAAGCCCGTGCTACATACATCAAACCAAGGCTGTTAATATCCATGGTTTTTTTGATGTGCTCTATGGAGTGCTCTTCGAACTTTTTACCAACTACAATTCCTGCGTTGTTGAATAACATGTCGATGGACCCGTGCTCATCTAACACTTTTTTTGCCTCTTGCTGAACCTGCTCAGGGTCACTTACATCCACAACGCCCGTCTCCACAGTATACCCTTGTTTGGAAAGACGTTTTGCGGCATCAAGCAATTTGTCTTCATTAATATCCCAAATGATCAATTTACGGGCTTCTCTCTGTAACGATTTTTCCCCCATCAGATAGCCAATACCACTGGCTCCGCCGGTTATTAAAACAATTTTATTTTTAAAAGAAGACATATAAAAACCGTATCTTTAAAGCTTGAAATTAAACAAATACTGAACGCAAATGTTGTTGCCAATGTGCAAGTGTTCAGGCAAAATTAAAAATCAGACTATAAGTCAATTATTCATACAATGAAAAGAATATTATTACTCTTCACCCTTTCAATTCTGGTGGCCTCTTGCCAGCAAGCACCTCAAAAGGTTGCGCTAAACTGGGAGGAAGCCGAGTCATTGCCGATGGGAATTTCCAACAATGCAGTAACAGCTGCTCAGGTTGACGGCGACTGGTTTGTGTACACCTTTCTGGGACTGGAAGAAGGCAAAACACATGCCGATGTAAGTGATTTCGCTGCCCGATTCGATGTCAATAAAGGAATCTGGGAGCAAATTCCCGGTGTCCCTGACGGAACCGGCCGATTAGCCAGCACCACTGAAACCGTAAACGGACAGATTTACATCTTTGGCGGATATACCGTAGCTGAAGATGGTTCTGAAGTATCCACCCAAGAAGTATTCAGGTATGATCCTGATGCTAATTCTTACGAGCAGGTTGCCGACATGCTGCTTCCTGTTGAAGACGCCGTTTCCCTGGTTTACCAAGACCGCTACATCTACCTGGTTAGCGGATGGAATAACACCAACAACGTTTCGAATGTGCAGGTGTATGATACCCAGACAAATTCATGGTCGCACGCCACACCGTACCCCGGCCCTCCCGTATTTGGGCATTCCGGTGGTATTGTTGGCAACACGATGGTTCTTTCCGACGGTGTTCAAACTGTTGTTGATGAAGGTGAACAGATTTTTATGATGTCTCCCGGCAGTATCAAAGGTGAGATTAACGCCGAGAACCCGGAAGAAATTAACTGGACACGCATCAAACAGCACCCGGGGCAGGCACGCTACCGTATGGCGGCTGTCGGTGTTTCATCTCCGGTAGAAATGGTTGTGTTTGTGGGCGGATCAACCAACCCCTATAACTATAACGGAATTGGCTACAACGCCAAGCCGGCCTTCGCTGAAAGCACCGTTTTCGCCTATCGTTTAGATACCGAAGAGTGGGTTGAGTTAGGTGCAATGCCGACGGCCAGTATGGATCACCGCAGCATCGCCAGAGCCGGTGACGAGTTTTACCTGGTTGGCGGAATGGTTAACGACCAACGGGTAACCGACCTGGTTCAGAAATTCACCGTTGAGCTGGAATCAGCCAACTGATCCGAATCTTATTTTTACTTTGCCAAAGCGAAAGGCGTAACTGCCTTTCGCTTTTTTATTGAATAAATTTCTGAAGTATCTTAACGCATTCACATCAGTACAAAAAGAAAGAATTAAATATCCTTACATGACTATGAAATCATTATATCTGTTCATCGCTTCTCTGACCCTGCTTGGTGCCTGCAGTTCTTCCCCGGCGGACCAAGCCGCAAATAGCATAACCAAAGATTCCTTACTCAGACATATTGAAACGCTATCTTCGGATGACTTTATGGGGCGAGCAACCGGAACGGAAGGTGAGCAAATGACCGTAGATTACCTGATTTCAGAATTTGAAGACATGGGCGCTGAGCCTGCAGCCGGAGGTAACAGTTATACCCAGGAATTCCCGCTTTTGGGACAAAGCACCTCGAATGCGGAAATGTCGGTGCGTACAGACGGGCGCACTCCTTTCGCCCTTCAGTATTATGATGAGTTTATGGCCTGGCCGGCAAATCAGGCTGAGGAAGTAGATGTACGCAATGCCGAACTGGTATATGTGGGATATGGAATTCAGGCCCCGGAAGAAGAATGGGATGATTTTAAAGGCGTTGATGTAGAAGGCAAGATTTTAGTCATGAAAAACAACGACCCGGAATTTTCTCCTGATGTTTTTGCCGGAAAAACCCGGCTTTACTATGGCCGCTATTCCTATAAGTATGAAAAAGCAAAAGAGATGGGAGCACTCGGCGCTATCATTATTCATACTACCGAAACAGCCGGATATGGCTGGAATGTAGTTGCTAATGGATGGAGCCGAGAGCGTTTTTATCTGAAAGGTGAAGGCGATGCTTCTGCTTCTCCAACCAAATTCAATGGCTGGCTTACTCAGGAAGCAAGTCGCCTGTTGTTTGAAGAAGCCGGATTGAATTTAGCCGAACAGATGGATGCCGCCGACAGCCGGGACTTTGAACCTGTCGAGCTTTCCGGTGTTCGTATGAATGTGAGTATGGACGCTGATTACCGGGAAATTGAATCTCAGAACGTAATCGCTAAAGTGGAAGGAAGCGACCCTGAGCTGAAGGATGAATACCTGATCCTCACCGCCCACCTCGATCACCTTGGAATAACAACTCCCGTTGAAGGCGATTCAATCAACAACGGCGCTTCCGATAATGCTGCGGGAGTTAGTGCCCTGCTGGAAATGATGGAAGCCTACAAATCAATACAGCCTGTCTTAAAACGAAGTGTGCTGGCCCTGGTTGTAAGTGCCGAAGAAGTTGGGCTGCTGGGTTCACAATACTGGGCAGAGAACCCAACCGTAGAGCCCGGTAAGGTTACCGCAAACATTAACCTGGACGGGATGAATGTGTATGGCAAAACCCGTGATGTTGTGGTAGTGGGATACGGGAGAACCTCACTTAGTGATCTGCTGGAAGAAGAAGCCCGACAGCAAGGCCGAACCGTAAAACCGGACCCCTATCCTGAGCGTGGCTACTTCTATCGCTCCGATCACTTCAATATGGCCAAAGTGGGAATCCCGGCAATTTTTCCGAATCCGGGAACGGAATACATTGACAAAGGGGATAACTTCCTGGCTGTTCGCGACAGTGTAGCTGATGCCAATTATCATACCGTAAACGATGAAATCAACGAATATTGGGATTTAAGCGGTGCCGAAATTGACACTCGCCTGTTTTTTATGACCGGCTTCCGGGCTCTGAATTCTGAGAACCTGCAAAGCTGGGATTCCGGCGATGAGTTTGAAGCCACCCGGCTTCGCATGCTTGAACGTGTTGAAGGTCAATAAGAAATCTACCGGTTTTTATCTGTGATTTAGTTTCGGCTGAATCACAGAATCCTATTTCTAATGTTCTCCTGAATCTAACAACCTGCTGCAAATCAGTACTTTACAATCAAGCGCCTATTCTTTTATTCATGATACTATTTTGTACTTTTCTGACTAAAGTTTCCTGATTTTATACCGAAAACTACTCAACAGCGTTGAGCAGCAACCCTCGTTAGAATCATTAACATGGAGCAACTGAAATCACTTGTTAGGAGAGACCTTAAACCCGCCTATTGGTCTTGGAATGTCAAGAATGACAGCCTGACCTTTGGTGCATCTTTTGCTGATTTTTTTGAGTGTTCCGATGACGATGTCCCTTCTACTTTTGACGAGCTTTCCGGTTTTCTGGAAGAAGGCGAGCTTAATAAGTTCACCGAAATTGTTAAGTGCCAACCAAGCCACAAAGAAGCCGGGCGATTTGATTTCGAAACTATCCATGAGACCACGAATGAACAACAACGGTTCAGTTTGGTTTGGAAGGGAGAAATAGTTGAATGGGATTGCGGCAAACCAGCTTTAATAGCAGGACAGGTTCGGCAAAAACCATCCGCGGCTAAGAATGAGCTTTCCATTAAGGAGCAGGCTACCCTCTTTAAAAAAATGATGAACTACCTGCCGGACTGCATCTTCTTTAAAGATAAAGAAAGCCGGTTTATAGCCATCAACAATGCCTGTGCAAAAAAGTTGGGATTGGAAGATCCTGCGGAAGCCGATGGGAAAACAGATTTCGACTTTTTTGATGCCGAACATGCCCGACAAGCCCGGGAGGATGAAGTTGAGGTTATGAAATCTGAACAACCCATCATCAACAAAACGGAAAAAGAAGGTTCCCGGCATGGGAAGAAATCGGCCTGGGCTTCTACTACAAAACTACCTCTTTACGGAGATAACGGAAACGTTGTTGGTACCTTCGGGATTACTCGTGATGTGACAAGACAACATCACGCAGAGCTGGAGCTACAACAAGCAGAGGCCACCCTTAACAGACTTTCGGAGCAGGTGCCGGGCTTCTTCTATCTTTTTGAACGGAATAATGAAGGGCAATCTTACATCCCATTTGCCAGCAGCGGCGTTGAAGACTTATTCGAGGTTTCTCCTGATGAAGTGAAGAATGATATTAATGCCATCATAGAACGAGTTCATCCGGATGATCGAATTCAGTTTATTACCTCCATACAAAAGTCCTTGAATGGCTTAACGTTATGGGAACATGAATTCAGAGTACTGTTATCAAAAAATAATCTGCGATGGCTGCGTGGGCGGGCAAAGCCGGAAAAATTACTCGATGGAACTTCCAGAGGATATGGATACCTAACCGATATCACTGAAGAAAAAGAGCAGTATGAGCAAATTACCCGGCTACAGGAACAGCTTCAGCAAGTTATTGATTTTGCTCCAACTCTTATTTTTGTGAAAGATCTCGAGGGCAGGTATCTGATGGCTAATAAATCGACAGCCGATTTTTATGGACTGCCACGAAAAGAAATGATCGGTAAACGTGATATTGACATTGGCGTGTCGGAAGAAAAAGCTCAAAAATATCGAAAGGCAGACCAAAAGGTTATCGAGAATAACGAGGAAATGTTTATTCCTGAGGATAAAACTATTCTACCCGATGGCAGGGAATTGTGGCACCAAACCACAAAAGTGCCTTTTTTGAATACCGATTCGGGCAAACCGGCTGTGCTTTCCATTGTAACTGATATCACCCAGCGAAAGCAAAATGAAATAGAGCTTCGTAACAGCCTCGATATTATTGGAGAACAGAATAAGCGCCTAAAAAACTTTGCTCACATTGTCTCCCACAACCTGCGCAACCATGCTGGTAACATTTCCATGCTGCTTTCTCTTTATGACATGGAAGAATCTCAGGAAGAGAAAGAAGAACTATTAAGCCACCTAAGCTCTGCTTCCCATCGCCTTAATGAATCTATTGCCGACCTGAATGAGATTATTGACCAGCAGTACAAAACCGGCAACGATCTTAAAGAGCTGAACCTGCAGGAAACGATTTCGAAAATCAAAGAAATTCTGACAACCGATATTCTTGCTAATAATGTCAAATTTGAAGAACAGGTGCCTGCCGACCTTTCCCTTGAGTATAACCCCGCTTATCTCGAAAGCATCATTCTCAACCTGCTTTCTAATGCCATCAAATACCGGCATCCCGACCGAAAACCCAAAATTTCCATAAACGCATGGGAAGAAAGTGATAAAGTATTTCTTGAAATATCCGATAACGGTTTAGGCATCGACATGGAAAAATTCGGGGATAGATTATTTGGCATGTATAATACTTTCCATGGAAATGATAACGCCAAAGGCATCGGGCTGTACATCACAAAAAACCAAATTGAGTCTATGGGTGGGTCCATAGCTGTTGACAGTATTCCCGGAGAGGGAACAACCTTTAAAATACAATTAAAATGAGTTCATTGAAGAGTATCTGCATTATTGACGATGATAAAATTTACACTTACGGGGTTTCCAAAATCATAAAAAACTACCTTCCCGGAAACGACGTCATGTCATTCGAAAATGGGAAAAAGGCACTGTCTGCCATCAAAGAAATGGAGCAGAACAATGATGAGCTGCCCGACTTAATCCTGCTCGATATCGATATGCCGGAGATGAATGGCTGGGACTTCCTGAATGAATTTCAGTCAATAAGAGATAAGGTGAATAAAGAGATTCAGATTTTCGTAATCAGCTCCCGAATTGACCAAAAAAATCAGGAAATATACCGTGTGGAATGGGATCAAAAAGTAGATGACTTTATTCAAAAACCGGTTCAGGTTGAAGCGCTTAAGGATCTTCTCGCCTGAAACCAGCCTTTTACTCTTGGTTCCGGTACTGATGTTTTGTTTTTGGGGTTGATGTGAACCTTCTTCTGAAAGGATAAGTTAATAGTAATAGAATACCACTTAACTAATTCCTGCACATGAAGATTGAAATTTGGTCGGACGTTGCCTGTCCGTTTTGTTATATCGGTAAAAGACATCTCGAAGAAGCCCTCCATAAACTCCCGGACCTGGATGTTGATATCGTCTGGAAAAGCTTTGAGCTCGACCCCAATGCCTCTGTCGATTCCGATCTTGATATCTATGACACTCTCGCCAAAAAATACGGTCGCGACAGAGCCTGGGCCAAACAAATGAATGCCAACATGGTTCAAATGGCCTCCGCCGCCGGGTTAGACTTTAACATGGATGAGGTAAAACCCACCAATTCTTTCAACGCTCATCAGCTCATCCACCTGGCTCGTAAGCACGGCAAACAAGATGAGATGAAAGAAGCACTATTGTCTGCTTACTTTGTGGAAGGCAAGCATGTGGGCGACACAGAAACGCTGGTTCAAATCGCTTCGAATGTGGGGCTTGACCAGAATGAGGCGAAAGAAGTATTGCAGAACAATACGTACTCCAGCCAGGTTGTCAATGACGTGGAGGAAGCTCACCGGCTTGGCGTTCAGGGCGTTCCCTTCTTTTACATCAACGAAAAGTACGGGCTTTCCGGAGCTCAACCTGTAGAAGTCTTCACCGAGGCTCTCCAGAAAATTGCGGAAGAGAAAGTCAGTTAGCGAAATCAGCGCTCAACTCATAAACTCCTTTCTACCAAATGATTACACCGCACTTTATGTTGTTGACTTTGCGAGTGCGATAAAACTTGTAAGCTTTTTCAAAGTTTAATTTATCGCAGTTGCCAGAACACTTTTTTTGAAATAGATTTTTGCACCCATTAAAAAATTTAAGGACCTATGAGAAATTTATTCATCACATTTATAACAGCTGCTTTGTTTGTGTCGTGCAGCACGGACGACCCCAATGAAGGATCGTTTGTGACCCTGTTAGGGAATGACACCCTCGCCGTAGAGCAGTTTGTTAAAACCGATTCAAGCATTACAGCTCAGGTCATCCTTCGAAGTCCTGAGGTTCAAATCTCAACCTACATTCTGCATTTTGACGAATTAGGCGGAATTGAAAGTATGGTACAAACCGATCACTCTCCGGTAAATGGTTTCCAGGAAGATGGAGCCACTGTTCGCAACATTACGAAAGTGGGAGACAGCCTGTCGGTTCGCGTATTAAGAGATGAAGACTATATAACCTATCGGGCACCTTTTGAAGAAGGGCTGCTTCCTTTCATCGATATGGTACACTGGCCTTATGAGTTAGCCTTCAATAAAGCTGCTGAAGCAGATCAGGATACGATCATTCAGCCTTTGTTGTCGGGTAACAGAATTATGGATTTCACCATTGCTGAAATTGAGGGTGATTCCATGACCGTTCGCCACCCTTTCCGCGGAGTGATGGGAGTTCGGGTAAATAGGGATGGAGACATACAACACCTGGATGCCGGACTTACCACCCGAAAACTTAAAGTACACCGAACCGGACAGCTGGATATGAACGCACTGGCCAATCGATTTGGGAACGATCCCGTTGGTGAGCTTTCCGGAGCTGTAAGTGCTGAGTATTCATTTAAAGGCGCCAATTTCCGCGTAGATTTCGGTTCACCCAAAAAACGAGGGCGCGACTTATTTGGAAATATCGTCCCCTGGGGTGAGCGCTGGAGAACAGGAGCCAACCGAGCCACACATTTCTATACTTCTGAAGATTTGATGTTCGGCGATCTTGAAGTTCCTGCCGGAGAATACACGCTATTCACAATCCCGCAGCCTGATGGCGGCACGCTGATTATCAATAAGCAAACCGGCCAGAACGGACGATCTTATGATGAAAGCCGTGATTTAGGCCGCGTACCGATGGAGATTTCAACCACGGAAGAAACCGTTGAAGCATTCACCATTTCGGTTGAAGAAACAGAAGAAGGCGGCGAGTTGAACCTGGCTTGGGGTAACACCGTTTTTAAAGCAGACTTTACGATTCAATAAGCTTAGGCATACTTGTTTTAAGAAGGGCGCATCTTTAACGGTGCGCCCTTTTTTATTTTCTCTCAATAAACAGAAGGCGGTTATTTAAAATTTTTCAGGATAATTCTTTTGGGAAACGAAATGAAAGCTGATACAGCCCGTCTGTTTTAAGTTGTGATTCTGCTTCAATTTGGGTTAACAGCGAATCTACTAATGTGATGCCCAAACCGGTTAATTTTTCTGGTTTATGATCGACAAACCCACTTCCGTTATCCTGATAAAATAATTTGTAGTGCTCATCTTCTTCAAAAGCAGAAATTTGAATTTGGCAGCTCTCCTGAGCTTCATTAAAACCATGCTTCAGGCTGTTTGTAATCAATTCATTTAAAATAATGCCAACCGGTACACCATGATTTACATTTAGATACTGAATATTGATATCTAACCTTAAATCTATCTCTCGTCCGGCTTTATTGAAGCTCTCGATAATAATATCCGCTAATTCTTTGATATATTTTTTAAGATGAATTCGGCTTACATCCTCTGATTGATAAATTAATTCATGCACTTTGGAAATGGACAGAATACGATTGGTGCTCAACTTGAGTGCAGACCTTGAAAACTCATCCGTTGCCAAACCGGATTGCAAGTCCAGCAAACCGGAAACTACCGCCAGATTATTCTTTACCCGATGATGTATTTCCTGCAGAAGTACATTTTTCTCTTCAATATTCTGCTTCAGTTCAAGGTCTTGCTGTTCAAGTACCTTATAACTTTGGTCCTGTTGTTTAATAATCTTGATTAACGACTTATTGAAGATGTGTACAAACATGGCGATGATCATACTAACCAGCGAAAGTATGATCCCATGAATAATCCATTTTGTTGGAGTGTTTAACTCAGGTCCCAACAAGCCCGGCGATAGATAACCGGCCAAATACCCATAAGCAATAATGAAATAAGTGAGAATAGATATGAAAAAGAATAAGGCAGCCCACCGAACTTCAAATACCAATATCCCGAGAAAAGGAATAAGCACAAATACCGTCCTTATCGTAGAATTAAGGCCATGCTGATACAAGTCGGCTACAAAGAATAAATACACGGCTACGAGAATAAAGCCTCCTTTAAAGAAAAGAGACACCTTCGCCCTGTTATAGTAAAGGATAAAAACGGAAATGATTACGGTCAGGTCGATATAATTGAATAAGTTGAGATTTCCCGGGTTAAATGGAATCTGGGGAATCAAAAAAGCAATAAAAGCGATAATTGCCCCATACAATACAAAGCTGTCAATTAACTTTGTCTTGACCGACTCTATGGTAATTCTTTGTTCCTTAGTAACTGTCATTTTAAACCAATACCCTAACTTATTCCCTAAAGCAAAAATTAATGAAGAATTACTGATCCTGAATTCTACAATTATACCCCATAATTATCGTCCGGATCGTATTATTCTTTACCGAATAATGTAAATAAAGCGCATTATTTCATGATTACTCTACTCGGTTCTTATAATTCAACCAGCCTGAAATTAACAGTGCTCCAACGCCGGATATTGCTACTATTGAATCCACAAGAGGAGCACTCCAGGCGAAACCGGAGATTGAATCAAGATAATATTTAACGTAAGAAGCCGGCAAGTCGGCCTCACCCAATGCTCTTTTTACCTGCCAGTGCCAGTCGGTACAAGGGCAGTACCCCCACCCGTAAACAGCGCCCAGTCCGATCCACGAAAAAATGGTGGCTGAGATTACATACAAATGCAGCCTTCGGGTTTTACGCCAAATCCACCCCGTCAGATTAAAGGCAATCAACGAAAAGTGAAAAACCACAAAAAACACATCCAAGAATTGATACATATCATCCAAAACCCGATTAAGATTTCTTTCTACTCATAAATTTTTCAACACGTTGTATATGTTCAGCATCAATCCAAAGCTCTGCAAATGGTTCTATTTCTGCTTCCAGCGATTCTTTTCTTTGGGGAGAAAATCTTGATGCCCCACCTTTCAGCGTTTGTATAAACTTCCGGTCGTTTTTGGTGAGCTTTTCTATCCAATCAAGTACTTCACTTTCTAAATCTTCCCCCTTTAAAATATGTTCGATCAAACCATGAGCCAAAACGCTGTTGGCAGAAAGCACTTCGGCCTTTCCACACCACTGCAATGCTTTGGCCTTACCTATTTTTTCGACAAGCCTTGTCAAACCTCCCCAGCCGGGAACCAGGTAAAATCGGCCCTGTGTAAAGCCGAATTTGGCATCAGGCATCGACACACGAAAGTCAAAAGCCAGCATCAGCTCAATGCCTCCTCCATACGCATCTCCATTTATGCAGGCGACCGTCCAGCAGGGCAGCCGTTCAATCCGGTTAAAGATATCATGCATTCGCTTCGACATCTCCACTGCCTTTTCTTTGGATTGTATGGTGTGAAATTTTTTGAGATCACCCCCCGCTACAAACGACTGCTTTCCGGCTCCGCTTAAAATAAAAACCCTGACCTCATCGTCCTTTTCAAGAGATTCAACCAGTTGCTCCAGTTCATCCATCACATCAAAGTCGATGGCATTTCTGGCTTCGGGGCGGTTTATCGTTGCCCATAAAATGTGGGGAGAAATACGTTGTTGGGTAATGCTCATATCCTGATTTTTATTTCAAAATAGAAATTATTGCCGTTTAGTAAGGGAAGGATTTAAAAAAGTTTGACTCCTTTCTGCATCAGACTCTTCAGAAAAGCGCTTACAGATTATTTATCCTCATTTTTTGCGGCTAACTGATTGAAAATTCCTTTTAAATGTAGGATAATTGGGGCCATGGGTTCCATCCAAACCAAGAAAATAAACAAGACCCTTTCGTCTGCTCATAATGATGTGCGGATTGCCCATATTTTAAATAAGTACCGGGAGAAGGTGCTTATAACCACTTCGTTTGGAACCACCTCAGCACTTCTCATTCATATGGTAAGCCGTATCCGGCCAAATCACCCCATTCATTTTATAGATACCGGCTACTTATTCCCGGAAACGATTGAATATAAGAATACTCTTATTGAGCGATATGGTGTAAATGTGATCGATCATGTTCCCAATGAGCGAAAGCACCGTATTACCCAGAAAGGCAGTATGTGGGAATCGAACCCGGATTTATGCTGCCACTATAATAAGGTGGAGCCACTGGACGAGGTTAAAGAAGGGCATGAAGTTTGGATTTCCGGCTTGATTGGATATCAGAACAGCTATCGAAGCGGGCTGGAAATTCTTCAGAAACGGGATGACCTCCACCGCTACTATCCGCTTATCGACTGGACGCGGGATATGGTGGATGACTATTTTGAAAGTTATGGCATTCCCCGCCATCCATTAGAGCGCTTTGGCTTTGACTCTATCGGATGCATCCATTGCACAAAAAAAGGGGAAGGCCGTGATGGCCGCTGGGGTGAGTCCGGCAAAACAGAATGCGGACTGCATTTATAGTTACGGGTATTTGAGCTCATTTTCATTCAGCTCTCGTAGGTAATGGCACACAACTCTTAAAAGTACCAACCTAATACGAAATGAGTACCAGCGCCAAAATCATTTATCGTTCTGCCCTTAGAATTTCTGCTTATTCTGCCATCATCCTGCTGTTTTTATCATCAGCAAAGCTATCTGCGCAAACCACCGTGCTAAAAGACATAAACCCCGGCATCAGTGATGGATATATTGAATACATGACTGTGGTCGGAGACACCATGTACTTTGTGGCCGACAATCAGGAAGATGAAGGCGAGCTGTATATTACAAACGGTACGGCGGAAGGAACCAAGAAAATTACAGACCTGGCTCCGGACGATGATTATCCTGATATCGAAGAGCTCACTCCCTTAGGTAATAAACTTATTTTCACAGCAGTGACTGAAGAACATGCCGATGAAGTGTATGTTTCGGACGGTACATCTGCAGGAACCTACCTGCTCAAAGACATTTACCCGGGCGATTACTCTTCGGATGCCGAGCATTTTGGAGTGATGAACGGCAAAGCCTACTTCCCGGCTGAAGACGGACGCTACCCGGATGCCGACAACGGCGAAGAGCTCTGGGTCACAGACGGTACTTCGTCCGGCACCTATATGCTTAAAGATTTAGATCCCGGCCAATACCTTCAGTATTCCTGGAGTAATGAAGAGACCAACTACAGCTCTCGACCCGATCACTTTTTTGCACACAATGATACCATGTATTTTTCAGCCCGCCATCATGAATACGGTGAAGAACTGTGGGCTACGGATGGAACCGCCGACGGCACTTATATGGTAAAAGACATTTTCCCGGGGTTGTATGAAGATTCCGACGACAACAAAAATGACAGCTCGCCTACTAATTTTACTTCTATAAACGGAACCGTCCTTTTTAATGCTCAAAGTGACACCTCCTACAAAGACTATTTATACACCACGGATGGCACGGAAGAAGGAACCAAAAAATTCCTGGATGAAGAAGTGTACATCACGGAAGATCCCGTTGAGTATAATGGGAACTGGTACTTTATATCAGACACCAAGCTTTGGAAAAGTGACGGCACCCCGGAGGGAACATCCGCTGTTATTGATATGGCCGTTGATAATTATGTAATTGAGGACGGCTCTGATCTTAGCCCAAAAATTTTCAAGCTTAATAATCAGCTTTACTTTTTCAGCACTTATACCCTTTGGAAAACCGATGGCACCAAAGCCGGAACTGAAAAAGCGGTAGAATCTATCTTCAACCTGTTTCATTACCACCACACAGATTTTGCAACGGTATATAACGGGCGCATCTACTTTGCTGCATCGGATGACGGTTACGGTCAGGCCCATGTAGCCGGTCGTGAACTCTGGATGACCGACGGCACACAAGAGGGTACTATGTATGTAGCCAACCTGCGTACCGGCATTGATCGCGGCGAACCCGATGGCTCTGACCCGGAAGACTTACGTGTACTGAATGGAAAGCTATACTTCACCGCAGAAGGTGACTCTTTGGGAAGAGAAATCTGGATGACCAACGGCATCCCTCAACGACAGGTTCAAATTGAAGACACTTTGAGGCTGGCTGAATTTCCAAACTTTGGTGCAACAGTGAACTTTAATGAAATGAACCAGCCGTTTACCATCAACTCTACCCTGAACCTTGGTGCTGAGGCTGAGCAAATTAACCTCCCCGATACGCTTTCTCTGGTTTCAAATAAGCTGTGGAACTTCCATACCGAAACGACCTCTGCGTTTAATGCTGAGGTCTGCTTTTCTCTGCAACAAATAGACCTCTCTAACTTTGATACGGCACTATTATCTATCGCAAAAAGGGAATCTGATCAATCAGAGTGGAGTGTATTAGCATCTTCTTTAACGGACAGTCAGGAATCGATTTGTGCTTCAGGAATTACCTCTTTCAGCGATTTCACTATTGTTGAACGCCCACAACAGAATACCGATGTTTCCACAGAAGACGATGTTTTGCCGTATTCTTTTACACTTAAGAATGCCTACCCTAACCCATTTAACCCCACTACAACTATCGGTTATTCAATTCCCGAGGCGGAAGATGTCCGCCTGACCGTTTACAATCTGGTGGGACAAAAAATCTCGACCCTGGTTAACAAAAAGCAATCTCCCGGAACGTATCAAATTGACTTTGATGCCGGTCAGTTATCAAGCGGAATCTATTTTTATCGACTGGAAGCGGGAGGGCAGGTTCGTGTTAAAAAAATGACGCTGCTTAAATAATAGAATAGATTTGAAAAATTATTAAAGCTCAAAAGGCTGTTTGGAGCATTCTTCCAGCCACTCCAAATATTCCTGATTACCTTCATCTTCGGTAATGGTCAAGGAAACGACAGCCGGCACTTCGTAGCTGTGCATTTCTTTCACCCGGCGGGTAACTTTTTTAACTCGTGAATAATGCGTTTTCACAATCAGCACACACTCATTTTCTTCCTGAACTTTACCCTTCCATTTGTAGATGGAATTCATGCCATCAAAAATATTGGCACAGGCCGCGAGGTTTTCTTCAACCAGGGATCGGCCTATTTTCTGAGCTTCTTCTTTATTTGGAGTAGTGATGTAGAGGAGACGTAGGTTTTTATACATAGTGATTCAAAATTCAGTATTTCAAATTCCAATATCCAATGCTTTTTTACGCTAAACATGTAAAAGCTTACGAAGTATGTTCGATGACCACTTTATATGGGTAAAAAGTTGAATTCAGAAATTGAAAACCTTATCTTTGCAAGCTCTGAATTTTGCGAGAGTGGCGGAATTGGTAGACGCGCTAGATTTAGGATCTAGTATCTTAACCGATGTGGGGGTTCGAGTCCCCCCTCTCGTACTTCCTTCCTAATCATAATTGTAATCCTGTTCATTTATTGAATAAAAGTAATTAAAGCGGAGAACACGTGGATATTTCTGTAGAAGAGCTCACATCTGTAGATAAAGAAGTCACCCTGAAAGCAAAAAGAGAAGACCTTCAGGAAGATTTCGACAAAGCATACAAAAAATATAAAGACCAAATTCAGCTTCCGGGATTCCGTCCGGGCAAAGTGCCAATGGGACTGGTTAAAAAGCGGTTTGGCAAAGAGATTGAACAAGAGGAAATCAGTAACATCATCCAAAAGGTATTTGAGAAAGAAGTAGTACCTGAGTATGAGCCGGTTGGCGAAACGGAGATGGTTGATTTTACCTGGGAGAATGATGAGCTGGAAGTGAAATTCAAAATCGGTTCAAAACCGGAAATTGAAGTAGCTGATCTTTCCAAAATTGAAGTGAACAAAATGGTTCACGATGTAACCGATGAAGAGGTTGAGGAAGAAGTTGAGAGAACCCTGGAGCGGGAAGGAAACTGGGAAGAAGTGGATGAAGCCGCTTCGGAAGAAACCCAGGTGTTGGTAGATGTTGTTTCTAAAACCCACGGCGATGAAGACAAAGATCAGCGCATCGACCTCAGAAAAGATGATGCTTCCGAGTTTCTTGAAGCGCTCAAAGGCAAAAAAGCCGGTGATGTTGTTGAGATGACTATCCCACATGGTGATCATGAAGATGAGCTTGAGATTACCCTTAAGAAAGTGCAGAAAATGCACAAAGCTGAGCTTTCTGATGATATCATTAAAGACCAAAGCAACGGCGAGGCGGAAAACCTGGATGAGTTCAAGAGTTACATCAAGAGCCGCATGCAGCAGTATTACGATCAAACATCCGATGACCTTTTCAAGAATGATGTAGCCGATGCACTTGTTGAAGCACATGACTTTGAAGTACCGGAAACATTCGTAGCTCAAATTCAGGGGTCCTATGTGGATCAACTGAAGCAGCAGCAAGGCGGAGAGTTACCGGATCACTTTGATGCAGAAGAATATAAGGCCGGCATGAAAGACCGTGCCGTGCGTGAAGCCAAGTGGTCGTTCATCAGCCAAAAACTGCAAGAAACATTTGAAGATATCGAAATAAAACCCGAAGATATCGACGAGCATCTCGCAGGTCAGGCAGCCCAGTACGGCATGCCTGTAGATCAGCTGAAGCAGTATTATGCACAGCAACCACAGATGCTTGAGCAACTTCGCAGCAGCATCCGCGAAGAAAAAGTGTTCGATATTTTGCAAGACAAGGTGAAAACCAAAGAAATCAGCAAAGAGAAGTACCGCGAACAGCAGGAAAAGAAAGACGACAAGAAGAAGAATAAATAACCGATCATCCAGGACATTATGATATCTGATCAACCGCTATTTGAAGACCCGAATTTAGATTCCGTACAACCTGTACAGAACAACCTTGTACCTATGGTTGTGGAAACCACCAGCCGTGGCGAACGCGCTTATGATATTTATTCACGGCTGCTTAAAGACCGGATTGTGATTCTGGGTTCACCGGTTAACGACACCGTGGCCAGCTCAATCATGGCTCAGCTGTTGTTCCTTGAGTCTGAAGATCCTGAAAAAGACATCAACTTTTATATCAACAGTCCGGGTGGCGTTGTTTCTGCCGGATTGGCGATCTACGACACCATTCAGCACATCAAGTGTGATGTTGCCACTACCTGTATGGGAATGGCCGCAAGTATGGGCGCCGTATTGCTGACTGCCGGTACCAGCGGAAAAAGAAGCTGCCTTCCTCATTCCCGAGTTATGATTCACCAGCCTTTAGGGGGAACCCGCGGACAGGCCAGTGATATCGAGATTGAAGCCAAAGAAATTATCCGTGTTAAGAAGGAGTTAAGCCAGATTCTTGCCGACCACAGTGGAAAGTCTGTTGAGCAGGTTATGGAAGATTCTGACCGTAACAAGTGGATGACGGCTCAGGAAGCCAAAGACTACGGATTGGTCGATAATGTGTTGTCCAAGTCTGAAGATTCCAAATAAGCGGCATTTTCATTAAATTTAGCTTGTTATGAGCGATAAAGAGAAAAATAGTGATATAGTACACTGCTCATTTTGCAGCCGTTCGAGCCTGGAAGTGAACAGTATGGTAGCCGGTCCCGGCGTTTATATTTGCGACCGTTGCGTGGAAGATGCATCCAGCATCATCCAAAGTGATTTGGCTTCTTTAGCCCGCCGACGGGAAAAGAGCTACAAGCCCATGCTTAAGCCGGTCGAGATCAAGAACAAACTTGATGATTACGTAATCGGTCAGGAGCTTGCCAAAAAGACACTTTCAGTAGCGGTTTACAATCACTACAAGCGTATTTCTGCTGAAACAGCGGAAATTGATGATACGCAGATTGAGAAGTCTAACATCATGTTGCTTGGGCCTACCGGTAGCGGTAAAACTCTTTTGGCCCGCACCCTGGCTCGCATTATCGATGTTCCCTTCACCATCGCCGATGCCACCGTATTAACGGAAGCCGGTTATGTAGGCGAAGATGTGGAAAGCATTTTAAGCAACCTGCTACAAGCCGCCGATTATGACGTAGAGCGCGCCAAGCGTGGAATCGTATATATCGATGAAGTGGACAAAGTAGCCCGCAAGAGTGATAACCCCTCTATTACCCGCGATGTAAGCGGAGAGGGCGTTCAGCAGGCTTTATTGAAGATTTTAGAAGGAACAGTCGCCAATATTCCACCAAAAGGTGGAAGAAAGCATCCTGAGCAAAGCTTTATTCAACTGGATACGGCTAATATTTTGTTTATTTGCGGGGGTGCTTTTTCAGGGCTGGAAGAAATCATCTCCCGTCGCCTTTCTACAACCGTGATGGGCTTTAATGCATCCGATCAGGTTAAGTTCAACAAAGAAGATCCCGAGATTTTTACGCATGTTGAACCGGAAGACCTTCAGCACTTTGGACTCATTCCCGAGCTGATTGGTCGATTGCCCGTCATCTGTGGATTGCACGAACTTTCTGATGACGCCATGCTCGACATCCTTCAAACTCCAAAAAATGCGCTCGTTAAGCAGTATAAAAAACTGTTTAACATGGAAGACGTTGAGCTGGAGATTGAAGAAGAAGCACTCAAAGCTATCGTCAAAAAGGCTAAAGCCCGCAAGACAGGAGCCCGTGGGTTACGTTCTATCATGGAGGCAGCCATGCTGGATATCATGTTTTCGCTTCCATCTATGAAGAATATAGCACGGTGTGTAATCACAGAGGAGACTATTGAAAAGCAGGCTCCTCCGGTTTACGAGAAACAAAAAGCTTCCGCTTAACCATCAGCCTCTCTTTTCAGAGAGGCTTTTTTGTTTCGGCTCCTTTCCTATATTCAGCCAAAGAATTATTCTTCATCTATGAAACTCTTTGTTCCATCCAACAGGATTAAGCTCATACTTGTGCTGCTGCTCATATTTCTGGGCGTGGGATCTGTGGTTTATAACCAATACCTGGTAACCAAAATCCTGGAACAGGAACGTGCCAGTGTGGAGTTGTGGACGCGAGCTATTGAGTTTAACAGCCAGCCGGTTGATGAACAGGCAAGCACCATGCTGTTGAAAGCCATTAATATTCTGGAAGGCATTGAAGAGGTTCCCGACAGTGTCATCAGCCTGATTGAAGATGCGGAAACCACCCGGAACTCCTCTGATTTTGTTACAGAAGAAATTATTCTCGAAGACCGGTTTAAAATTCCCACCATTGTAATCGATTCGCAGGACGTAATTCTTCACCAGCGCAATATTGATTCCCTGACCATGGCTTCCGAGCAAAAGCGGGAAGAGCTTGTGCGTGAGTTCAAGAGTCTGAATAACCCCATCGACTTTGTGATTGGTGATGAAAAACGGCAAATGACCCAGTTTGTGTATTACGGAGAAAGCCCGACGGTACAAATGCTGAGGTATTTCCCGTACATCCAGATTTTGTTGCTTGGGTTGTTGTTGGGAATCGGCTATACAACCTACCGGAGTATTACCCGGTCTGAGCAGTCGAATTTATGGGTGGGAATGGCTAAAGAAGCCGCTCACCAGCTGGGAACGCCCATATCCAGTTTATATGGCTGGCTGCAACTGCTGAAAGATGAATACCGCTATGAAGAAACAGCCACTAATATCGCCAACGAGATTGAAAAAGATATCCAGCGTTTACGGGGTGTAGCCGAACGATTTGGAAAAATCGGCTCGGAGCCGGAGCTCAAAACCATGGATATTCAGCCCATACTGGAGCAGGTGATGGTATATATGGAGCGCCGCCTTCCCCGTTTAGGGAAAGCCATTGAGGTGAAAAAAGAACTGAATGCCACCGCCAATGTGAAAACGAATCCGGAACTGCTACAATGGGCCATTGAGAACCTAGTTAAGAATGCCATGGATTCATTGAAAGGAATTGAAAAAGAGGCCTATATATCCGTTACCTCCAAAGTTCAGGAAGGAGAGGTAATTATTGATATTGAAGACTCAGGGAGCGGTATCGAGATTCAGAATGTGAAGAATATCTTCAAGCCCGGGTTTAGCACCAAGAAAAGAGGATGGGGATTAGGATTGAGTCTCACAAAGCGCATTATTGAAGATTATCACAATGGAAGCGTGTTTGTGCTACGCTCAGAGCTTAATGAGGGAACCACCATGCGGGTTACATTGAATATCGAGAAAAGTGAAGAAGAAGTATACCCGCTGTTAGATCAGTCGCCGGTGTAACCGCGCGTTTTAGCATATTCCAGCAACTCTGTTTTCAACAAATTACGACCACGATGCAGCCTTGAACGAATAGTACCGATCGGTACATCCAGCATATTGGCAATTTCTTCGTAGGTATATCCGTCTACATCACAGAGCAGCACGACCGTTCGGAAATCTTCCGGCAGCCTTTTCAATGCATTAGACAAATCATCGTCCATCATTTCCCGGAACATCAGGCTTTCTAAGTCCGAAGTATCTGTACGCTCGGCCCTGATGGACTCGTAGTAAGAAGAAACCTCATCGTAATCTACTTGTGAGGGCTTTTTAGAGGTTTTCCGATAATTATTGATGAAGGAGTTTTTGAGAATGCGGAACATCCATGCTTTGGCGTTGGTCCCTTTCTCGTAACTACTAAAAAAGCGATAGGCTTTGACAATAGTATCCTGAACGAGATCTTCAGCATCGTTGGGGTCAGTAGTCAGTCGAAGGGCAAAATTATACAACGCATCCATGTGAGGTATAATCTCTTCATCGAAATCCTTCTGCTTTTGCTTTTCATCTCTCGTCAACTGAGACATTCATCCATCCCTTATTATTTCAATAACTATAAGCGCTTGTAATATTATTATTACGCCTCTTCATCCTCATCGGATTGCCAATACTACCTAAAGAATGTTTTAATGTTAAATAGATTGTATTGATAGCCCCATTAATCATTTACTTATTTACGACAAAAATGCTATTACCATGATGTCATAAATAGCATGGGTCCAGGCTGCCACACCAAATCCTCTCCAAACATAAATTCCATTCAGTATTAAACCAAATAAAAAGCGATATAAAAAAGAACCTAATGTAAAGGCATCGCCCATTGAGCCAACATAATGTACCGCAGAGAATAACAGCGCCGAAAGAACGACTGCTGCGGTTACCCCTGCCCATTTTTTCCCTAAAATTTTTGTAAAAAGGAGTATAAACAACGTAACGAGAATCACCCTGAAGAACAGCTCCTCATACAAACCCGCCCCTAATGAGAGCGCTAACTGCTGCGTGATAGACAAACTGCTAATCGGATCGGAAGCAGCCATATTCAGCATAAGAGAAACCAGCGACTGGCTGATAAATGCCACAACGATAGCATAAACCGCCGATTCCAGAATCAAAACCGGAAAGTATGAAAAGCGAATGGTTTTGAGACGTTCACGCTCTTTATATACGATAAAAAGCCCGATAAAAACTACAATCAACAATGAAAACGAGACTGCATTTACACCGAGGTAGGTAAATAAGCTTTTAATCCAAACATCCACACTTATACGAACTATGGAATCACCCACCGGCTGTGAAATTACAATCAGCAGCTCATAGAGAAGAAACAGCGGCAAGCTTACAAGAAAGCTATACAGTAAGGTATTGGTGTTCTCGAAATATGATTTAACAGGATTAGTCATTTATTTCTGTGTAAATAGTTACAGCAGGCCGGCTGGATTCATCGAGCCTGAGTGTACTAAATGCATTCCCGGAAAGTTTCAGTCCTGCCCCTGTTATTCGATCGTTAATGCGCACATACAATCCATTTCCCGTTTGGGTGTTTTCCACAAAAATAATGCTTCCCAATGCAATATTAGAATGTGCAGCTGTTAAGGCTTCCGGATCATAGAGCTCTCCATTTGTGGTAGTTTCCCCAATCTCAGACTCCTCATATTTCATCACATTCACCTCGCCAAGGTCCTGCAGGTTTGCCTTCTGCAAGTAGGGGTTCTCATACTTGCGGGATGGGGGGAGCAACACCGTTACTTCTTGTCCTTCAGCCAATAAGTTGGGTTGAAGTTCGGGATTCAGGGACTGAAACTCCTGTTCCGTCATCTTGAATTTCGAAAGCAGCTCTGATAAACCTTCGCCTTGCTGCACTTCATAAATTGAAAAGACGCCCTGTGGTGATGACTCTTCGGAGAATTCAGAAACCGAAGGAGCCGCGCTCACTTTCTTTTTCACCGCCAGTCGCTGACCAATACTCAGGTTTGAACCGGAAATGTTATTCAACTCTCTGAGTTGGGCAACCGTCATATTGTGATCCCTGGCAATCTGATACAGCGTATCTCCGCTTTTCACGATATAAAAAACATTCTTTGAATCGGAAGACTGGTTAACCAGCGGATCAGAATTTTCTTCTTCAGCCGGAGGCTCGGGTTGGTTTTCTTCCTCTTCTAAAATGAAATAAACCAATTCCTGACCAAGTTCAATTTCATTTCCTGTGAGCTCATTCCACTGCTTTAGCTCAGCTATGGTCACATTCAGCTTCTTTGAAATTCCGTAGAGAGTATCTCCTTGTTTAACCTGGTAGGTTGCTCTTTCCTGGGCAAGCAGCCCCGCGCCGGTAAAAAGCATAAAAACAATAAGGGCAGATAGTATTCTCAGAAAACCAGGTGTATTCTTCATGACTGTTCGTCCATTTCAATTTCAAGATTCAATAATGCCCCGGACAGCTCAGACTTTGTGTGATTGTCATTTTGAGCCTCGGCTACTTTTATACCCTCTTTATAGGTGTCGAGCGCTTTTTTGTTCTCATCCAATCCTTCGTACAACTTTGCCAGATGGTAATATACACCCACATAGTCTGGATCACTGTTTCTTATCGCCTCAAACAACACTCTGGCTTTTGATGTCTCTCCTATTTTCAGCATTTCCAGCGCCAGGGCAAACTTGTAGAAAGAGTCATCCGGATGATCTTTTACTTTTTGTGCCAACGTGGAAATTCGTGAACTCATTGTGTAGCAGCCTTTACATTTGCTTCGATGTCTTCAATTGAATCGCCGCCAAACTTTTCCAGGAATGCATTGGCAAGCACGGGAGCAAGTACGCTCTCTGCAACTACAACCGCTCTGGGCAGCGCACATACATCCGACCGCTCGTAACGCGTCTCTGTTTCTTCTTTGGTTTTCATGTCCACAGTACTCAACGGGTTCAGCATGGTGGGAATGGGCTTCATCACTCCACGAAGAATAATCGGCATTCCGGTACTCATGCCGCCCTCGATACCGCCCATTCGGTTGGAGCGGCGCTTAAAGTCATTTTCTTCGTACGTAATTTCATCATGAACTTCATGACCGGGGCGATGTCCGGCTTCAAACCCAAGCCCGATTTCAACGCCCTTCATGGCCTGGGTTGACATAATAGCCTGGGCAAGCTGACCATCCAGCTTACGATCCCAGTGGACGTAACTGCCCAAGCCAACGGGCAAGCCGGTAATCACAATTTCATAAATCCCGCCAAGGGATGAGCCTTCTTTTCGGCGAACTTTAATTTCTTCCCTCATTTGTTCAGATAACTCTTCATCGAGGCAGCGCACATCCGACTCATCGGCTGCTTTGTAAATGGCCTCGGCTCCATGTTCTGCCAGTGGGTCAGCTATAGACCTAACCTCATCCCATCCTTCAAAACCCACAGAACCAATCCGTAACACATGGCCTCCAATCTCGATACCGAAGTGTTTTAAAAACTCACGTGCAATACTACAGCAGGCCACACGCATAGCTGTTTCCCGCGCACTTGATCGTTCAATTACCGGACGGATGTCGTCAAACTTGTACTTCTGAGCGCCCACCAAATCGGCATGCCCGGGGCGGGGAAGCGTTATTTTCTCAATTCCCTCTGCCTCTTCCTTCTTGTTCATCACGGTTGGCCAGCCGGCATCATCTTTTTCAAAAGCGCGATTGGGCATGCTCATAGCTATGGGGCCACCCATGGTTTTTCCGAACCTGAGGCCTGAACTGATCGTGGCAAAATCTTTCTCAAAGGCCATTCGTCCGCCGCGCCCGTATCCCTGCTGACGACGTACCAGATGGGTGGCAATTTCATCTTCGGTGAGAGGCAATCCTGCCGGCACCCCTTCTACAATTCCCGTTAGTGACGGCCCGTGTGATTCTCCGGCTGTAATGTATCTGATCATTCGTTTTATGTAACCTATTGAATTTGTTCTGCTCGTTCCGAAAGCGTGCGATTATCTTTACATACTTCCGTTCTGAATTTTTGAATTTTACCTGGATCCCCTAAGATAATCATAGAATCGCCGGAATTAATGACAGAATCACTTCCGGGATTAAAATTTATACTTCCGTCCTCCGACAGGATGGCCACAATCAAAACAGCGTATTTGTTTCGAACGTTGACCTCAACCAATGATTTTCCGGCTAACTCAGAATCCTCACTAATCAGTACTTCTTCAAAAGTGTGATCCTGCAAGTCTCCCCTCGTCATTTTGTCGATGAACTGATCTACATTGGGTCGCAGAATCACATTTGCCATCCGGTCGGCACCGATATCATAGGGGGAAATAACTTTATCGGCACCGGCTCTTAAAATTTTACGGCGATTTTTCTTTTCATTGGTTCTTACCAAAATAAAAATATCAGGGCGCAGCTCCCGGGCCAGCAAAGTAGTAAATACGTTATCCTGGTCGCTGGAAAGTGTGCAAATTAATCCTTTGGCTCTCATAATACCTGCCTCTATCAACGATTCCTCATCCTGTGCATCACCTTCTACATACGTCAGCCGGTCTTCTTTAATTTTTTCGATGCTGGAGTTCCGGTTTTCAACAATTACCAACGGTAAATCCGCTTCACTTAAATCTTTGGCAATTCGATGGCCAATTCTTCCATATCCGCAAATGATGTAATGATTCTCCATTTTCTGTAATTGTTTTTTCATTGCCCGCTCAAAGAACAATTCACTTTCAAACAGTAGCTGTGTTGTCTGCGATGCAATGTAAGAAATAACACCTATGCCCATCACAAAAATTACAACGGTAAATATCCTTCCATCAACCGATAAGTTTTTTATTTCCGTGAAGCCAATGGTAGAAATAGTAATGAAGGTCATATAGAACCCATCGAACCAGCTCATTTGCTCCAGGTAATGATAGCCTGTTGAACCGATTACAAAAATCATCATCATAATAACCGAAGCGATACCAATACGAAACAAAGCCGGATTTTCGACACTGTATGAATAGAAGCCTTTCATAATTCGCCTAATCTAAGTCGGTCTTCAAACTAATTCTTGTTACACCGCCCAGCCGGGAATAGGAATTTCGGCTCAGGTCAATTACAATCGATTTAATATTGATTCCCACTCCAAAAGCGATTCCCGCGAGGTCAAAATCCTGCCCGGTCTGGGTCTGCTCGTGTAAATAATGATCGTACCCCAGCCTGACAGTCACGTTTTCTCCAAAGTAGGTTTCACCACCAAAAATCACGTGGCGGAATACATTATCAACAAAAGAGGGTTGCCCCGTTTCCCCGAACACTCGTAAGTCCCAATCGTTCAATTTTTTAAAAGTGAGGCTAAGCTGAAATGGGAAGGCTTCCGGTTTTTTGGTGAATCCCACTGACACATCGAGCGGTAAAGGCTCCCGATCATCTGCGTATGCGGTTAGCTGCCCTCCTAAATTGCGAATCGAGATCCCGGCACTGAAATGGCTGGCGGTATCCTGGTAGAAAAACCCGCCGGAAAAAGCCACCGCACTTGATTTATAGGAAGCATAGGAAGAGTGAATAAAATCTATACCCGCTCCGGCGGTGATGTTCTTAGCAATCGGCATACTGTATGCTCCGGTAAGGGCTATATCGTTCGCGTTGAAATTACCGAGGTCATTACCATCTTCATCCAGCCGGTCAAATTCACCGTAACCGACAAACCGAATTCCGGCCGCAAAAGTCCCTATGTTTTCAAACTTGTAAGCTCCACTTGTAAAGCCCATATTAGCATCCGAAAAGAAGTTGAGATAGGAAGCTGAAATTGATCCGGATGCATCATTATTCAGGTACGCCGGATTTATGTGGATCAGGCTGAAGTCGGCGTTGAATAATCCGGCATGATTTCCACCAAGAGCGGCTGTTCGGGCGGTTGGAGGCACATCCAAAAAACGAAATACACTTGATGTATTTGACTGTGCCACCGTACCTTGGGCACCAACTAAAAACACCAAAACGGTTAACAGGAATCGCACGTTATTTAACTATTTATAAATCACAATTGGCAAAAATCTTTTGTAATATAATCAAATGCTTCGGCAATACGTCAAGATTATTGATTAAGAAATGATTTCCAACTTCCCAGGCGCGGCCGGTTTAAGACAATTTGGCCAGTACGCCAAGCTTTTATACCAGGCATTACGTTCATCCACCGAGTTTAGTACTTATCGCAACAACCTGTTCCAGGAGTTTGTGAAGGTTGGCTATGAGTCTATCCCCATCATCTTTTTGGTGGGTATTTTTACAGGTGCCGTACTTACCCTTCAAACGGCTTACCAGCTGGATACCGACATTTATCCCAGCTCCATCATTGGCTCTATTGTGGCCCAGTCTATTGTTATTGAGTTGGCGGCTGTAATCAGTGCGCTGGTTTTGGCCGGAAAAGTGGGCGCCCGAATTTCCACGGAATTGGGAACCATGCGTGTAAGCGAGCAGATAGATGCATTAGAATCGATGGGCTTTAACTCCGTCTCTTTTTTAGTAGTGCCGCGCATTTTAGCCGGACTGCTGATGTTTCCCGTGCTTTATGTTACCGCTGCCGTTTTTGGAATTATCGGGGGTGTGACAGCCGGAGCGTTGGATGGCATTCTGCCCGCAGCTGAATTTATGGAAGGCGCCCGCGCTTTCTTTTTTGAATCGGATATTATTTTCGGGCTATTGAAGTCGGTTGTTTTTGGCTTTGTGATTACATCCATTTCCTGTTTTAAAGGATATTTTGCTTTTGGCGGAGCCGAAGGGGTGGGAACCGCAACTACACAAGCAACGGTTTTAAGTTGTATCTTTGTACTGCTGGCCGATTTTGCGCTGGCCGCAATATTATTGTAGATCATGATTGAGATTAAAAATCTTACAAAAAGTTTCGGAGACAACCTGGTTTGGAGTGATGTTTCATTCAAAATCGAGGATGGAGAAACTACGGCTGTGATCGGGAAATCGGGCTGTGGAAAGTCGGTATTACTGAAACACCTGAACGCCCTTTTATACCCGGATGAGGGAGAGGTTTTAATCGACGGAAAGTGCGTTTTTGAGCTGAGTTATTCTCAACTCCGAAAAGTACGCCAGCGTTTTGGGATTCTGTTTCAGGGAGGCGCTTTATTCGACTCTATAAGTACCTATGAGAATGTGGCTTTCCCTCTGCGGTATTTTACTGAACAAACCGATGAAGAGATTGAGCATAATGTAATGGAAGCACTCGGAATGGTGAACCTGGAACATGCCGGGGAAAAATCGACCTCAGAGCTTTCCGGAGGGATGAGAAAACGAGTGGGCCTGGCCCGTGCTATTATCCTGAAACCGGATTATTTGCTGTATGACGAGCCAACCTCCGGCCTCGACCCGCGCACTTCAGAAGAAATTAACGAGCTGATTAATACCATGGCCGACAACCTGGACATCACCTCCATTGTTATCACTCACGACATGCACAGCGTGTTGGAAGTGGCAGAAAAAGTGGCTTTCCTGGACGAACAAAAACTAAGCTGGTTCGGTAAAACGGAAGACATGAAACACAGCGACAATAAAAATTTGATTGATTTCATTTCGGCAAGTGAATATCAAATAACTAAAAAAACTGCATAGGAGAACTTGTTTTGGCAAAAGTGTCCAACGAACTAAAAATAGGGATTACGGTAGTAGTGGCTATTATTGTAGCCTTTATCGGCTACCGGGTAATGAAAGACATCCCCCTGTTTCGTACTTCCACCACTATCTATACGAAGTTTGATCAGGTATATGGGCTCATTCCCGGAAATGTGGTGAATGTGAAAGGCTTCAAAATTGGAAGTGTGAAACAAATGGAGCTGTTGGTTTCAGACTCTACCCTGGTAACTATGAATATTGAAGAAGGCTACCAAATACCCAAAGGTTCTATTGCGGTGTTAAAATCCAGCGGTGTGCTCGGAGGGAAATTTATCGAAATTCAGAAAGCCGACTCTACTGAAATGGTTCCGCATCAAGGATCCATAGAAGGCGTTTTTGAACAGGGTATGATGGATACCTTTGCTGAAGAAGGGGAAAAACTCAGTACCGATATATCTGCCTCCATCCGTGGAGTGGAAAAGCTGGTAACCAGCCTCAACGAAACGCTGGATGACGAAAACAAAGAGAATATTACCGGGATCATCCGAAACCTTCAATCCAGCACCGGATCGTTAAATCAGCTGATCCAGAGTAAGCAATCAGATCTGGATGCTATGATTACTTCAGCAAAGCAAACCATGCAAAACATGGACGATCTTAGCTCTGAAAACAAAGAAAAGCTGAACTCACTCATCACCAACCTGGAAGCCACCAGTGCTGAATTGGAAACGCTGAGCTCCGGCCTAAATGAGACCAATCTTACCCTGAATGAGGTGCTAACCAAGATTAACAACGGAGAAGGAACCCTTGGAAAAATGGTTAACGACCCTTCTCTATACAATAATGTGGACAGCTTGTCATTCAATTTAAACCGGCTGATCAAAAACATGAATGATGAGCCCGGAAAATATTTGA